>CAZJHF010000026.1:0-18124 GCA_964545505.1 uncultured Desulfobacterales bacterium
CAATACCTCATTAGTCTGAAATTTTCGTTTAATATTGAATAATTTCATCCAAACTGGCTATAAATGCTTTAAAAAATATCCTTGGTTTTCTCTGTTCAATTTGATTTGAAGCCGTTGCTCACATTCAGAGCGGAGGCGGGTTTGACCCCGCATGATTACAGGGGTATTTCGAGGAGTTGAAACGAGAAGCCAACAAGGAAGTTGAGCAAAGAGACTTTTTCGAGAGGGCTTCTAATCAATGATAAAGATCAAACACCCTCCTTAAATGGCATTGAGTTGGACAATCATACCATCACGCCCCATATGCGAGATGGTATGCCGTAAGCCAAAACGCGGCTCATATTCCGGTGGAACGAACCATTAAAAATTAGTTTTAGGAGATAAAATGGGCCTTTTCCTGTTGTTCACCACTTTATTCGGTATTGCTGCTCTATTATCCAGTGTTCCTGCTTATTACCTTGGCTTCTACTCATTTGGCGATTGGAGCTTTTGTGCGGGGTGGGGCGGGTTGACTTTCTTTATTTTTGCCATTATCGGAATAGGATTTAGAACAGCATTAGAAAATATTATTTTCATTATCCTTAAAAAATTTTCTAATTTCAGGAAACATTCAGAGACAGCCAATGAAGAGAAGGTTGATGGCCAACGTCGCCGTTTTTTGCAGTGTTCCATGAACATCGGAATAATAGCCGCCTCGGGCTCTTTGACTTTTAGTGGACTTGCTGAAGGCTTAGGCCTTCCCCAGGTAAAAAAGGTGGATATTAAGATTGAAAATCTTCAACCGGACCTTGAAGGTTTTAGTATTGTGCAGATATCCGATTTGCATATTTTTTCAGCGATCCACCACAACTGGGTACAAAACATAGTAGAAAGGGTGAACAGTCTTAATCCGGATATAATCGCCGTCACTGGCGATATCGTTGACGCTCCCTACTCCCAACTAAGCGATAACGTGGCACCGTTGGCAGGCCTTACCGCAAGATTCGGAAAATTCTTTGTTACAGGCAACCATGAATATATGGCAGAAGCGGGAGGTGTGGACGAATGGATTCGGGAGTTGGAGAATCTGGGCTTGACCCTTCTGTTGAATAATCATCGTATCATATCACAGGGCCGCGGTATGATTCTTATTGGCGGTGTAGCCGATTACTATGCACCTATGCGCAGCAATCATGATTCCAGCCCTGCTCAAGCAATGGGAGAGGCTTCCAATGCGGATGTAAAAATCCTTCTGGCCCACCGGCCTCTGAGTGTGTACGAGGCAGCCCAGGTTGGCTTTGACCTGCAGCTATGCGGTCATACACACGGAGGCATGTTCCCCCTGTGCCGCTGGCTGAGAAGTTTGAGTCAACCGTTTCAAGCAGGATTGTACAAATATAAAAATACTCATCTCTACGTTAACAGTGGTACCGGTTACTGGGGGATTCCGTGGAGGTATGAAACTCCTCCAGAAATTACCCATTTAAAACTGAATGTGCAAAAGAATAGAGTTGGGACTTGATTTGTTGCGTTTCTGATTTTTCCTCTTTAGCTATTGAGATATTGATAACGAATTAATGTACTATTGGGTGTTAAATCTTGAGCAGCGATTCAGTCATTGCTATCTTCACAAACCAGGATGGGGTCATTTCTCCGTTTTTTCAGATCTGCAGGCATTTCTCCTTAATTTCTGAACTTTACAGCCGCTATTGTTGAGGGTGGTTTTGAACTGATGATGTAAGTTAGGCTGACCAGCCCGGGAACCTCTGAAGTGATTCGCGCGGCCAGCTTTTCAAGAATTTCATAAGGTAATCGTAAAGTAGTCTAAAGTAGGGGACGCCCATTAAATTATAAGTTTCTCGTAAATTAAGGTGCGGACTTTTGAGTCGAAGCCGGCCGGTCCTGAATACGGTCTCAGGCGGTCGTGTTTGGGGTGAAAGGTCTGAGGGGACCCTGGCGCGTTTGATGCGGTGTTTGAACAATCTCCTCAAGGAGCTCTATTTCTCCGATGATGGAGATACCGTAGGACTCAATTTTATTTAAGATCAAATATGCAGCAGCGCTGGAAATAACAGGTTTTTCATTTCTTAGCGTTAGCGTACAGAATTTATTATTGTTGTTATCTAAAAGGACAGAACCCTTTTTTCTTGTAAAAATTACCTGCACAACTCCACGGCCTGATAAAATTCTAATTTTTTGTATTTCATTCCAGAAAAATTGAATTTCCTTGCCGGAGGGCTGTTTTTTAATAATTCTTAGATCTGATAAAATAATTTTTGTTTTTAGACCCTGCCAAATTTTATACGAAATAAAAAGTGCGAAAGGGCCGCCTAAAACAGTGCAAAATAGGATGTAGCCTAAATCAGGCAGGCACTCAGTACATCCATCGCTAAGCAATTTCAAAATACATCCGGTTAAAACGTTTAAAAAATCCGACGTCGGGGAGAGACCTTCACTTTCTATGATGAAAATTGCCCAAAAGAACCCGGCCAGCATTGCCGGTGCTATAAGAATGGCGCCCAGTAGTTTTACTGACGAGATATCGCGTTCAACTGTTATCCGCAAAGGTTGTTTGCCGTGGTGTTGATCTTCCATCCGGTTTTGATAGTCTCTTATTTTGGATTTTATGTTTCGTGTCATATCCAAGATTACTCTTCACAAGCCAAATAGGCCCAATTCATTAAAAATATCGGTAATCTGTGCAGTTAACTTTAGCAGAGGATTGGGTACCTTGATCTGTATTTTAGGTAATGTCTGGACATTTCCATTGTTCACAATGTGAAATCCACTATTGACATATACCACTATGTAGTATACAAACGCTATAAGCTAAACCTCTCCACTGAGCGAAGGCGGGGCGGGTTGTTATCTCACCCGAATTCTCTGTTCATGTTCTCCTAATTATCTTCTGTTGCAGTTATCGTGTTAGAAGAAAGCAATACGCAGGATTATAAAATTCACACTTATGCGATAAAGCCAAAAGGGGGTCAAAATGGTAAAGGTTATGATTAAGAGACATATTAAAGAGGATAGGGCGAAAGAAGTTTTTGCCCTGCTCAAAGAGCAACGTACAAAAGCTATGGATTTTAGGGGGCATCTTAAAGGTGAGACGCTGATGAGCTATCAAAATCCCCGCTGTTTACTCGTAATCTCCTCATGGCAGAGCATGGAAAATTGGCTATCCTGGAAAGAAAGTGAAGAGAGAAAAGCGAATGAAGCCAAGCTGGAGCAGTTCCTGGAATCACCGACCGAATATGATGAATACATTTTTGGAACGTATCCGATCTAAAAATTAAAAAACCACCAACTCAGCGGGGTAAATAGGGGGACGCCCATCAAAAAGTTTCAGGGTTGGTGAAAAGGAGGCTCAAGGCGTCAGGCGCAAGGCTCAAGGCCAAGGAATTCTACCTAATTTCATATACTAAAAAAATACAGGGACACCTATTAAAAAGGTTCAAGGTTTCCGTATTCGTTCTATCCGACTAAGGCGCGGCAAGCCCGTGAAACGGTCAAAAAAAATCCCGCTCCCAGTTTGAGAAGCGAGATTTTTTTTGAGGAAACCGTGTAATCTATTCAAGAACGTGGATGTTTTTGTCGGCGCAGATGTCTTTGAGGATCTTAGGCCACACCGTAACGCTGACCTCGCCCAGGTGGGCGGTGCGCAGCAAATACATGTAAGTTCTGGATTGCCCGATGCCGCCGCCAATGCTCAATGGAATCTTGTCGTTGAGCAGGGCCTGGTGGTAGGGCAGGCTGAGAAAATCTTCCTGGCCCGACATCTTCAGCTGGACTTTGAGGGTTTCTTTGGTAACCCGGACGCCCATCGAGGTCAGCTCGTGGCGCCGTTTGGTAACCGGGTTCCACACCAGGATGTCACCGTTTAGCCCGTGGTACTGCTCGCCGTTTTTGACGATAGTCTCCATGACCCAGTCGTCGTAGTCGGCGGCCCGCATTTCATGCGGGTAGCCGTCTTTGAGCGGCCAGCCGATGCCGATAATAAAAAGTGCCGGGGCGTGCTCCATCAGGGTGCGGGTCTCCCGTTGTTTGCGCGGCCGATCCGGATACATGTCCAGCATATCTTCAGCATGGATAAATGTCAGCTCTTCAGGAATATCCGGGTATTTGGACGATTTGAGCTGCGGGAACATCTCCTGGACCATTTGGCCGGATTCCCAGATCACCTTCCAGATCTTTGAGACTACGTCTTTGAGAAAATCCAGGTTGCGGTCTTGGGCAGTGATCACACGCTCCCAATCCCATTGACCGACATAGGCGCTGTGATCGTGGTCTAAAAAGTAGTCTTTGCGAACCGCTTTCATGTCGGTGCAGATACCTTCGCCCACCTGGCAGTCAAACATCTTTAGCGCCATTCTTTTCCACTTGGTGGCTGCCTGAACCACCTGGGCCGTGATGGGCTTATCGAGCCCCAGACCGCAGGGGAATTCCACCGGGGTGCGCGAGCCATCACGGTCCAGGTAATCATTGACGCCGCTGTCGCGGTCAACGATCAACGGGACCTGGACCATTTGCAAATTAAGCGCCTTGCACAAATTTTCCTCGATGTAGTTTTTGATGGCAAAGACGGCCTTCATCGTTTCCATGGGAGTCAACAAGGGTTCGTAGTCGTCGGGCAGTTCTTTTTTTAAATCGTCATAGTTACCGATCCCGGGCCCTGCCAGATCTGCGGTTTTGTCAGCCATTGATGTCCTCCTCGGTTAAGGTGATGATCATTGATGAAGCTTTATTTCTCAACAGTTCAAAAATTGTTCGATTGCGTACCTGACATATTTTAAGCGCAGATTATCACAGATTATATTTAACTGATCAAGAACGAAAGGCATGCTATTCTAATTTTGGGCGGTACCCCGGGACAAACATCGGGGTCTTTTTTCGATATTCGATATACGCATTACCCAAACGTTTTACAAGCTCAGGTTCTTCAATGTTTATCAGCTCCCACATGTTGAGCAACACATAAAGCGGGGTGAAGAAAACCACCAGTGAAACCGAATTGACGGCGAATCCAATGCCGAACAGCAGCAAAAAGACACCGGAAAGCATCGGATTCCTGACAAAGCGGTAGGGGCCGGTTCTAACCACCTGCGGGGGCGGGTTGAAAGGAACCGGGGTTCCTTTTACCTTTATAAATTGAAATGCCGACCAGGCCGTAATAAAAACCCCTGCTGCCATAAGCGGCAGCGATACGGGAAGCCGGGCGCCCGGCGGCAAAAGACCGGGCAGACCCAGCAACCTGTCCACGAAAATGGCAGCCAATACAAACAGGGCCGTGAACACGCCAAAGATGGTCAGGCCAATCGGCGTCAGCGCAAGGCGGGTTTTTTTAGTGCCCGTCGCGGCTTTGTGCAGGAGGTTGACCCAGTGTTTGCGTAATGCCATGGCACTTCCTCGCAGCGACCTGTGCGGATGCGTATGGTTGTTTAATAATGAGTTAACGATAACACAATTCGAGGGCGCTTACGGGTTCAATGCAGCTAATACCGAACCAGCCGCTTAATATATTTTGCCATCGTTACCGTATTTTGCGCTTCTCCGGGTGTCGGCGGTATGCCCTTAAAACCTGTTTTTTGAATGAAATCTGCCAGTCGTTTTCGCAATTTTGCCGGATCACAGGCAGCCATTTTGTCAATCGTGTCAAAACCGGCTTCATGGTAAAGGCGCGCGCGAACCTTTTTGTGCCCGCCGATTCGGGCCTGATCGGAGAGTTTGACAAGTTCTACAATATCTTCGCGGGGGATACATGTCTTTTTGGAAAGCACCGTTCTCTGTTGCTTGTTCAAACCTGCATAAAGCATTTCTTTAGCGGTTTTAATTCCTTCTTTAGCAAGCTTTTTGACATGACCTTGATGAACACCGACAAACTCTTTCAGCCTAAATTGGGATAAATACCGCTCACCAAGCATCGTATTGGCTTCCAGGCTTAGCTGTTCTTTTGAGATAAAATCATAATATTCCTTGATGCCCCACAGGTATCGATTCATTTTTAAATTATTCTTGTCCCCCCATTTCTCGAATGCGTGCACCTCTTTTTTCCCGGCTTTTTCAATTGTTTTCCCATTTTTGTTTTCAACCAAATATGCTTCATACTGCGCCACAAAATCGACATAGTGTTTGATCGTTCTTTCGGATTTTTTCTTATGCTTCAAAAATTCGATAAATCCTTTCTTATTCATTTTTAGTCCCCGCAGACCCACTTTTTTTAGGGCTGTTTATAACGATTCCGATTTAGCAGTTGTATGCTTCCGTGCTCATTGAAACATCGGTTGCCGCCCTGGCGAGCTAGGCCGTTTCAAATACAGTGAAGAAGCACCTCTCTATTGGGTTAACCGATTTTGATCCGGGATTTGCCGGGACGGCATTTCCCGGTAATCGGATGGAACACTGAAAAGCTGGTCCTTGATATAGGTTTTTTCAATATTGTGCAGTTCTGTTATGACCTCTCCGATCATGTCCGACTTATTGACCGTTTTAATCGGATACCCCAGCTTGATGGAAAACCATTGGGTCATGGTGCCCATTTTTTTATCGCTAAACGTAAACAGATACTTATCGCACTTGTAGCCGCTTACCGTTTCGGTGCCGATGCGTTTGATTTCGGCATCCAATTGACCCGGTGCCATTCCCACAAAGCTTTCCGGATGGAATCCCTTGCCTTTTGACGGTATTCTGGTCTTGAAATACATTTTCATATCCGGCATCAGGGTCCAGTGATAACCCTCTTTCATATCCATAATCAGAATCATTTTTTCAGCCTGGCTGCCCATTTCCTGCCTGCTCTTATGCCCTTTGACCCATACTTTGCCATCACCGGACATCATTCCGCCCTTCATGACAACATCCGCTAAAAATTCGGAAGCTTCAACAGTTCCCCAAAACATTGACATCATTATTGAACCGACCAAAAACATGAATAAACAAAGCTTTCTTTTTGTATGCATTTTTTGGCCCTCCTTTTTTTGCCCTTTTACATGGATGGTTCTTGCGACGGAAAGTTGATTCAACCGGTCAACTGCTGGTTCTGCAATTTTTTTCATGCCGGGGATCCAGATTGATGGATAATAAGGGCGCAGTCCGCAAACACCATGCGATCGGCTGTCAAAGCGCAATCCGGCCGTTGTTCCTGCAAATCGACATAGCCGCTTTCAGATTCCGAATGAAGTGTGAGAAGGGTAGAAGAGGCAGTTCCCCGATAAGATGGGCCTATGGTAGCGGAAACGTGGAAAAAATTCAAGTCGTTGCGATAGTTTTACAAACATCACTACTAAGATTTACTTGACTTGCCGACTGGCACAGGTGATATCTGAGCTTCCGGTGAAATTTGAATATTCTCAGTGTATCTGATACGGCTCATATCTTAGCAAAACCGGGTTATCGAGTTTATATTTGTCATCTTACCATTAACGCAAACAGGAATTAAAATGAAGAAGCTAAGCAGCAGAGGCCAAAAATGGTTGAAGTGCCTCCATATCTACGCAGGATGTGTTTGGGCAGGTTGCGCCACAGTGCTTACCATCAAACAGTTTTTTGTTAGTGCTGAGAATGGAGGCGAATTGTATGGCATCCTTTCCGCCCTGGATTTTATCGATCTCTTTATTTTAGTGCCGGGCGCAATTGGAACGTTTTTAACGGCCCTGGTTTACTCTATCTGGACCAACTGGGGTTGGTTTAAACACAACTGGATTACGGTCAAATGGATTATCTGTATTTTTGGTCTGGTATTCGGCACCTTCTGGTTAGGCCCCTGGATAAGCGACATGGCACATATTGCTAAAGATCAAGGGATGCAAGCATTAACTGATCCTGAGTTTTTAGACAATCGGATGAATTCAATGATTTTTGGAACCTCCCAGGCATTGACCGTCGTTTTTGCAGTCTTTATCTCAACATTGAAACCATGGCGGAAAAAAAGGAAAATGTAAAACCATCTGTTCATTAGAAGGGCACTGGACGTCCAAAATACAAGGCCATGAAAAAAATAATAAAAATAATATTAATACTTTTGATCTGGCTTCTATGCGTCGGCGTTTACCAGACCAACAAGAAATTGCCGGAAAATTTAAATTTCCGGGGCAAACAACGGGATATCTATGTTGAAAACGTCGAATTTCTATACGACCTTACCTTTAAGAACGACAACGGAGAGATTATCTCCGAACAGACAATATTCGACGAGATTTTTTCCCTGCTCGATGCGGCGCAGGCGTATATTTTAATCGATGCTTTTTTATTCAACACCTATACCCGCCAACCGGACCAGATTTATCGCCCTCTGACCGCTGAACTTACCGAAAGGTTAGTCAAAAAAAAAGAGACAAACCTCGATATCCGGATCGATTTTATAACCGATCCGATCAACACGGTTTACGGCGGGTCCCCCAATCTACAGATCGAAAAGTTAAAAGCTGCCGGTGTGAACGTGATCGTAACCGACCTTAAGGCATTATCGGATTCGAATCCGATCTACTCTGCCTTCTGGCGGACGTTTATCCAGTGGTTCGGGAATTCAAAAAATAATGGACTGGTACCGCACCCGTTTACCGGCGGTAAGCCGAAAGTAACCTTAAGAAGTTATCTGGATATGCTTAATTTCAAAGCCAATCATCGCAAGGTCTTTATGGCTGACCGCAAAGATCAGGCAGTGGTCATTTTGACGTCAGGCAACCCCCATGACGGCAGCGCCGCCCACTCGAATGTGGCTTTAAAAATAACCGGCAACATCTGGCAGGATGTATATGCCGCCGAGGCGGCCGTCGGCAAATTATCCGGCCATAAGCTCCAGGGGCCGCTGCAAACAAGCCATGAGGATAGCAGGGGCGACGCCAGGCCGGCAAAAATCGTATTCCTGACTGAAAACCAGATAAAAAAAGAGCTGCTGGCGCGCATCAGGCAAACGAGCGCCAGTGATGAAATACAAATGGCGCTTTTTTACCTATCGGACCGGCACATCATCAAAGCGCTCGTTGATGCCTCTGACAGAGGCGTTCATATCCGGGTGATTCTCGATCCGAACAAAGATGCCTTTGGCTTCGAAAAAATCGGGGTCCCCAACCGCCCGGTGGCGGAAGAGCTTATTAACAAGTCTTCAAGCAAGATCAAAGTCAGATGGTACGATACCCACGGCGAGCAGTTCCACTCTAAACTGGCGCTTATAAAGCACGGCAATCAGGCATCATTACTTCTGGGGTCTGCCAACTTTACCAGAAGAAACCTCAATAATTACAACCTGGAAGCCAATGTAGCGGTTACTGCCGGGGAGGAGGCGCTTTTTATTCTGGCGGTCGAGGATTATTTCGATACGATCTGGGACAACCGGGACGGCAAAACCTATACGGTCGGCTACGAATATTATAAGGATCTGTCAGCACTCAAGAAATTAATTTATTTCATTCAGGAATATGCCGGCTTGAGCAGTTTTTAAAACCAAATTATAAAAATATTGCTAAATCACCTCAAATGTGAATGATTACTTAAATGACCCTGTTTGGTGATGGTCTCTCAATGTATCAGGTCAAAACGTCACGGCGCTATACTGTCAGGAACACCAGCAGAATTTTAGCTATTATTGAATCATTTGGAATCGTCTTAATCCGTTTTGCCGGCTTAATTCTGGGAAAGGAGTATTCAGATGCACGAGAAAGACTCGCTGTTTCCAATTGCTGATTCACAGGGACGGCTTGAATGTAAGGAAATTTTGGGGGGTATACGTAATCAAGATATAGAGATCTCTGCCGGAAGGGTCACTGGTTCCATTTATTCTGCGCCCTGTTGTGCGGGAGGCAAGGGTGGAGACATCTACTATTTTGGAGTGTGCAAGGGCGACATCATTTCGCGTTTGGCTATTGCAGATGTCACCGGTCACGGAGAGGCTGTCGCGGAAATCGGCCAGTACGTTTACGACACCCTCAAAATTCATATGTGAGAGCTTGACAGTCGGGTCATCCTGGGCGAAGTGAACAAACGAATCAGCCAATGCGGCCTGGATGCCATGACGACCGCGGCAGTTGTCGCGTACTACAGTCAGGAGAGCAAAGTAAAAATTTCTTATGCCGGTCACCCCCCCGCACTTTATATGCAAGCGGGCGACAAGGTCTGGTCCTATGCCAGACCGCCCCAGCGCAAAGGTCAAAGTGACGGTTTCCCGCAAAACATACCGCTTGCCATTGATTTGGATACACTTTACAGTCAGCTTACAATTTCGGTGGCACCTGGCGATCGAATTTTTGTCTATACCGATGGCGTCATTGATGCGCCCAATTCCAGGGGTGAGAGTTTTGGACTGGCGCGCCTCAAAGATGCCCTTGATGCAAATACAGGCGCCCCTCTGTCTGAACTTAAAGCGGCAGTTCTCAAAATATTGCATAAATTTTCTGAAAATGAACCAGCTCATGATGACGTCACCATGATCGCCATGGAGATTTGTTAGCGTCTATCAATAATTCGTTGTTATGCAATCAATCGGTTACGCTGAATACCTAATTTTATCGTTGCTCCTGATAGCATGGTGTGTCCTGCACAGTGCAATGATATCCGTATCGGTGACAGAATATCTTAAGAGGCGCCTGGGGGATCGGTTTCGTTTTTATCGGTTATTTTTCAACTTTGTTGCCTTTCTAACACTGATACCGGTCGCTTTATTAGCACATTCCATCCAAACGCAAGTCATATTCCAATGGAGCGGGTTTATGCGGATGGGTCAGGTGCTACTACTTGGATCGGCTGTTTGGTTGTTTTTCCTTGGCGGGCGTCACTATGATGCCCTTCAGTTTCTGGGAATAAAACAGATACAAGAGGGAACCTCAAACAAGGTCTTAACCGACACGGGCGAGTTAGACACTTCAGGTATCCTGGGAATAACACGGCACCCATGGTATCTTGCAGCTATTCTGTTTATCTGGGCGCGTCAATTAGACGTATCAGCGATTCTTGTCAATATAATCCTTACCGCTTATTTAATTGTAGGAACTTACCTCGAAGAAAAAAAACTTATCGGAGAATTTGGAGAACAATACATGACCTATCAGGATAGGGTTTCTATGCTTTTACCCTATAAGTGGCTAAAATCGAAGATAGTCAATTTGAATGGTCGCTAAAATAATGCACTCATATGCCGTCCTGTTTTGAGGTTCCAATGACTCCAACCCCTTCTCGTAGAAGATACGAACTTGACTGGCTGCGCGTTCTGGCCATCCTGGTCGTATTTGTTTATCACAGCACCCGATTTTTTAACCTGGGCGACTGGCATGTCAAGAATATCAACACTTATGTCTGGGTAGAAATCTGGAACGTCTTTGCCACCCGCTGGATGATGCCCTTATTTTTTATCATCTCCGGTGCGAGTTTGTTTTACGCCATTGCAAAATCCGGTCGCTGGTCCAGATTTTATGTTGATAAGTTTATGCGACTGATGATTCCGGTCCTGGTCGCGGCGGTCACCCACAGCGCCCTGCAGGTATACCTGGAGCGATTAACGCACGGTCAATATTCAGGATCATTTTTTTCATTTTTGCCCGCGTACTTTACCGGGGTTTATTTAGGGATCGGCATACCGGGCAATTTCGCATTTCACGGGATGCACCTCTGGTATCTGCTCCTTTTATTTCTTTATAGCCTGATCTGCTACCGCCTGTTCGTCTGGTTGAAAAAAGGCGGGCGGGACATTTTGAATCGGATCATGTCGTGGTTTACTGTTCCGGGACTGATGTATGTGGGATTTTCTATCCCGTTATTGGTGATGGAGGCGCTGATTCCACCGGCGGTTCTGGAGGTCGGCAACGGCGGCTGGGGTTTTCTGCATTATTTCTGGTTTCTGATTGCCGGATTTATGCTTGTTTCCAGCGACCGACTCCAGCAGCATATAATAAATCAGCGCTGGATTTCGCTGTTGCTGGGCGTGATTTTATCGACTGCCTACCTGTACCTGTTGTTTAGCCCGTCGCGCGTGGTTTTCCCGACTTTGATAGCCGACTGGATATATGCCCTGCTTAACTATTTCAATGCCTGGTGCTGGTTGCTGGCCATCCTGGGCTTCGGCATGCGTTACCTGGCTGTTGATCGTCCCGTGCTGCGATATGCCAATGAGGCTGTGCTGCCTTTTTTTATTCTGCATCAGACCGTCCTGCTGTTCGTCGGTTATTTTGTAGTGACCTGGCAAATTCACGATGCCCTGAAATGGGTGATCGTTTTTATCAGTTCCTTCATTATCATTATAATGCTATACGTGATCCTGGTTCGGAAATTTGAGCTATTCCGTTTTTTATTCGGGATGAAGACCACCCATCCTTTTTTCGATATCTTTCGCAAGAAGGGGGTCTTGATTATCCTGCACATGCTGTATGTTGCGTTAATCGTCCTTGCGGTTAGCGGGGCCAGTCGCAGCCGAGCTCCAATGCCGCTAACATACGAGCCTCAACAGGATATCCTGTTGAATGCCGAATCCATCACAGATAAATCCTCAACCGGTGTTCAGGTGGTCAACGATGAAAGGGCCTCCATCGGCAAGGCCATCGCGTTTTCCTCGGGAGCAAACCAAAAGGCCGAATCCCAGCCCAAAGTTTTTGTTGAGATGCGTTTTTCAGCACCGGCAGGTCGGTACTTTGTCTGGTTAAGAGGCAAAACCGATATAGACAACGGTTATACGGATTCAGTCTGGGCGCAGGTTGACGATCAAATCGGGACTCAAACCGGGAGTGTCCGGCTGGGCAATTGGCTGGATGTTCATCCGGCCGGTGTCTATGGCTGGGCCGGTGATACGGATGATCCCATTGCCATTGTCTTGAAGCATTCCGGGGATCACACCATCCGCATCCAGCCTCGTCAGATACCCCACCGGATCGATCAGATCTGGTTGAGTCGATCTCAACATCGAATCCCCAGCACGCTGAGGCCCATAAAATGATCGGGACCCGGTTTTTTACTTTATCGCAAATGATTTTTTGTGGAGGAGCGCCATGTTGCGACGTCAAACATTTCTCATTGGACTAATGTGCCTTTCTATTTTTGCAACTCCCATATCCGCCTATGCCGATGAAGAAATTGAAGATTTAATTGATATTGCAGAATCGAAAGGTAAAATTATCGCTATTATCGAGGGCAGAAAGACCGTTACCTTTGATCTGCGACCCAATGAGAAGGTGCTATGGAGCGGCTCAAGGGGTTATTTAGGCGTATATTTAACTGATTTACATTTTTTCGTCATATCCGCTTCATCGGGTGCCTGGCAGGCATTGCCATTGAGGTTAGACGAGTCAGGCAAAGGCGTTGTATCCTTATCGCCCTATATTGCCCTGCTGGTAGCCAAAGATCGTGCTGTCGGATTTGATGCAACCGCCAACCGATTTGTTGAAACGCAACTCCCCCTTAACGATGAGCTGGTTGCTGCGGAAGCAGAAAAATATGTTGCCGTGGTGATAACATCCAGCCGGGTGTTCGGTTTAGCAGTAGAATCTTCGGCTTTTATTGAAAATGCGCTCGGAATAGATGAAGCCATAGAGGCCATAAAACTGACGTCAAGTAAAGCAACAGTTCGCACCTCTGAGCGTTTGCTATCCTTTGAAGCCTCAGGATCAACCTGGAAAGAAAACCGGTTTTAGGGAAACCGGATAGCTATTCGAAAACGAGATTGGATACCCAGATGGTTCGGGCGCCTTTTGTTTGATCGGGGACCGCGGGCGGTTCGGTAATGCCATGCCCGATCAATCGTTGGCCTTTGCTCCGGGGCTGTTAGGGAAGGGCATTGGTGTGCAGGAAAAAAACCACCGTCAAAAGTACCCAGAAAACAATTAGTCTTGATTTCATAAGCGGCATCCTTTGATAGAGGTTTGTCTGCCAGGGCAGTTCAGTTTAATTTGAAGACTCATTTTTTTAGACGTGACCAGGGCAGGTTAAGTTGACATGAATTTAAAAAGGCTCAGGGTTGATGAAAGGGAGGCTCAAGGCGTCAGGCGCATGGCTCAAGGCCAAGGAATTCTACCTAATTCCTATGCCAAATAAATGGAGGGATGCCCATTAAAAAGGTTCAGAGGTTCCCGTCTTCGTTCTATCGAACTACGCCGCGGCAAGCAGATAACAGGTGTCAGGAAAAAATTGACTCAGCGCTGAGGTACGGCAGGGTAGGATTCAACAGGGCAGGTGCAGAAGGTGCGCTTTTGATTTGTAAAAATAAAAAAGCCGTATGCTACCAATGCATACGGCTTGATTGCCATTTATTGTTGATTGATGCGGTTAACTATTTGAATGAAAATTTCCGGGTTTTATTTATGACCGTTGCCGCCACCATTTCCGCCACCATTTCCACCACCATTTCCACCACCATTTCCACCACCATTTCCGCCACCATTGCCGCCTCCGTTCCCGCCGCCGTTGCCATTGCCGCCACCATTTCCACCGCTGTTGCCGTTACCGCCGCCATGACCACCGCCGTGTCCATTACCATGACCGTTACCGTGGCCGGCGCTATGACCGGCGACGGCACCGGAACCACCGCCCTTACTATGCCCTAAAGCAAGTCCCCGGCCCCTGCCATGACCTGAAGCGTTTGTATCGGAAAAGCCTAAGCTTTTACCTTTTGATACGGCGCTACGACCGAAGTGCCCCTTTGCCGCTTTGCCTTTGTTGCTTCTGGCAGTAGCGGCTTTAATCCCAGATTTGGTATAGGCGTGGTTTGAGTACGAAATATTATGTTTGCTAAACGTTATCGATTGACCCCGTCCTAAATAAGAAGGGTGCACGTTCACGTGCTGGGCAATTTTGCCCCATCCCGTGTCCTCTGCTCGCAACGCTGCAATTTGCTTATTAACCCCATCCATTTTGGCTTGAAACAGGTCATTGGCGTTTTGAATATCCTGCGGATCTTTGCTTGTTTTCGCCAGGGAAATGGCCTCGGCGACTTTGGGATCCTGTATGGTGGCCTGGAAAGCCAGGTTATGCGCATGCTGCGCCTGTGCGGCATTCTGGTAGCTGAAGTGATGGTTATCTAAGTCATTTTCGGTTTGATTCTCCTGTAGTTGGGCATGTTTCGAATACGAGAAATGATGGTTGCCAAAATTTTTTGAATGCCCTTTTCCCAAATAAGAAGGGTGCACGTTCACGTGCTGGGCAATTTTGCCCCATCCCGTGTCCTCTGCTCGCAACGCTGCAATTTGCTTATTAACCCCATCCATTTTGGCTTGAAACAGGTCATTGGCGTTTTGAATATCCTGCGGATCTTTGCTTGTTTTCGCCAGGGAAATGGCCTCGGCGACTTTGGGATCCTGTATGGTGGCCTGGAAAGCCAGGTTATGCGCATGTTGTTCCTGCGCTGCATTCTGGTAGCTGAATTTGGCGTCATCCGCATCATTTTCAGCGTTGTCTTCATTTGCCCATATACCGGATATACCAGTCCCGATGAAAATAAAAATTCCCAGCATCAAAATTGAAAGCAGACTTTTCATTGAGATTCGTTTTTCACGTTTTCCCTGTGATATCAGCCAGTTCATTGTTTTCCTCCGGAAAGAGTATGTATTGTTTAAATGAAGTTGAATAGTTTCAAATATGCAAGAATTATGCAAGTCTTTGCTCAAAACTGAATGCCATTTGATTTCAAGTTGTTAGTTGAAATGTAAGTTTCTTCCGGGCTTGTGATTGTGAAGAAAAGTCAACAAAAGTGTCTGTTTTTTTTCACAAATACAAGCTTGATGGCAGGAACGACATGGTTCAGAGGTTTGGGGCTTCGCGCTACGAGCTTGGGGCTACGCCCTTCAGGCTTCGACCCCACAAGACGACGGGACAAGACGACCCCACAAGACGCCGCGGCAGTCAGGTGCCCGGTGTCTAAAGCCAGAGGATAGAAGTGCGGTCATATTATTCGCAGGTGTCTACATTAACCGCGTCATTATGTCGTGCGGGACAATCCTGGGGATAATATAGAGGCTTAAAATAAAGGAGCCACCGATGATCAACAAAGCAAAAAAGGAATAAAATATTAATAGTCTTTTATTTAAAAAATCACCACGCAGGCATCGATATGCGTTAATGTGTTCCTTTCCATCTTCAAGAAACTCTTTTACATAAACAGGCAAACTCTGGTCCTCTAAATATCTTTTGAAGTGTCTTTCCACCTGATACGCCGGCCAGCCTTTTTCATTAGCCGCTATATGGAATATATCGTATTCACTTTTACCTATTATCTGTTTTAACTTCCACAAATACTCACGGGGCGTTAATGTTTTGTTTTTGATTAAATTACGTATACTGAAAAATAGATAAATAATTAAAATAACGACAAGAAAAGATGTCATAGCGAAGATATCAGGTCCATGCATTGAATCATCCTTTTATTGGAAGTAACAAGAACCTGTTAGCCAAATGAAGTGAATTTGAGGTCAGCAGGTTCTTTCTATCTGATGATACGACTAAAATCAATTGAAAGCGACCAAATTTATCCGGATGGTGAATTATTTCCGCGGTAAGGGGTTAAGCGGGGGATCCAGCGGCGCACGCCCGCCCGGTAGTGTTTGTAGCTCTCGCCAAATCTTTTTGACAGTCGCGGTTCCTCAAAAGCCAGAACATGTAAATTGAAAATCCCGAACATTAACAAAAAATAAGCCAATAAGTCCTGAGACTGAAACAGGATCACTTCTCCGAGCAGTATTGGAAAGCCGCCAATATACATTGGATTTCTGACAAAGCGGAACAAACCGCTGACCACAAGTTTTTTGGGCGGCATCGCATGTATTGGGCTGCCCTTGCCGATAAAAATAAAGCAAAAAGAACACCAGAAGTAAATAATCGCCCCGCAAACTATGGGCACTATCCCGAAATATCGCAATTCCCTGATATCGAAAAGCAGCGTATGATTGGGTGATGAGAGAATCTTATAGGGTATCCCGATAAAAATGACAGGCAGCAAAACAAATAAGAACCCCATCGTCCCGAAAAACGCTTTTGTGGTTTCAAATCTTTCCGGTTTCATTATCGGTCGATAACCTTTCTATTTTTTATAACCCGGGGGGGCTACGAACCCCCCGACAATCTCGGACAGGCCCCTTGCAAAGTCTATGGTTGTGCGGTCCTCGAACCGGTTACCGATAATCTGGACACCCACCGGCAGGCCTGATTCGGTCAGCCCGATCGGCGCCACGGTGGCCGGCAGACCCGACACGATGGCCATGACCGTCCAGGTCAGGTTGTCGAAATAAGACTTCGACCGCCCGTTAATCATCAATCTGCGAGAAGTAATCGGCAGTCGATGTTTGTGTTCAAAGGCGGCAGTCGGTGACACGGGCGCAAGCAGCACATCGAAACGTTCAAAGAATGCCGCCCACTGCGCTTGCTGTTTTCTTTGTTTTTCGACGTATCCCTCCCATATCGGTATGGCTCCGGCCATCATATCGTCGCGAATATTTGTCCAGAGCCGTAAACTTTTCCATAGCTGGATATCCGGACGTGCCTGCTCGTCTATTTTTAGACCGGCTGCGCGCAGTTTTTCCACGGCTTTTTGCAGCACTGCCGATACCCCGGCATCGATTTCATTGCTAATATCGGAATCCTTGAACCACACCGCAACGCGATAATCCTTAAATTGCTGTCTGCGAGACGGCAAGAGCCCCCGCATGCTTGTGCTTTTATCAGCACGATCCGGTGACATCAGGATTTCCAGAGCCATCTCAAGATCATCGGCGCTACGGGCCAGAGGCCCGACCACAAAAAGCGGTATCAGCGGCATTGTGTCCGGAGGAACCCGGCCGGGCATGGGCGGAATATGCCCATAGCGCGGAACGAGCCCAAAGGTGGGCTTGTGGCCAAAAACCCCGCAAAAATTGGACGGTACGCGGATCGAGCCGCCCAAATCACTGCCCAGTTCCAGAGGCGTGAACCCCGCGGCAAGGGCGGCAGCCGAGCCGCCGGATGAACCGCCGGGCGTTCTGGACAGATCCCAGGGATTATGGGTCGTCCCATAGACCGGGTTGTAGCTTTGAAAATCACGTGCATGGTATGGGATGTTGGTTTTGCCAAAGATGATAGCACCTGCGTCGATCAGGCGCTGGATCGCTATGGCATTTTGTTGCGGGATATAGTTTTTAAGCTTGGGATCACCCGATGTTGCGGGCATGCCGGCCACTTCGAAGACATCTTTAACCGTCATCGGCAG
>CAZJHF010000027.1:0-17926 GCA_964545505.1 uncultured Desulfobacterales bacterium
GGGCTGCGCGGTTCCTGTGGCATAAAATTATCAGCCAATTTAACCCCAAAGATCTACGATCCACCATGCTGCGCACCCATTGCCAGACATCGGGCTGGAGCCTGACGGCGCAGGATCCGTATAACAACATTATCCGAACAACGCTGGAGTGTATGTCGGCGGCTCTGGGCGGCACGCAATCGCTGCATACCAACTCATTTGACGAAGCGGTCGGTCTGCCGACGGATTCTTCAGCCCGGATCGCGCGTAACACCCAGCTGATTGTTCAGGAGGAATCTCAGATCTGCCATGTTGTTGATCCGCTTGCAGGTTCCTACTACGTGGAATCCTTAACCGACGGGATCATTCGCGAGGCCGGCAAAATCATCGATGAGGTCGAAGAATTGGGTGGCATGGCCAAAGCAATTGAATCCGGAATGCCTAAAATGCGAATCGAAGAAGCGGCCGCCCGTCGGCAGGCGCGCATCGACCAGGGCAAGGATGTCATTGTAGGCGTTAATAAGTATCAGATCGAAGAAGATGTGGATCTGGAGATTCTTGAAGTTCCGGCCAGCGTCAGGGATGAACAGGTCAGTCGCCTATCGGGGCTCAAAACAAACCGCGATGCCAAGGCGGTCGAACAGGCGCTGCAGGCGATCATTAACGCTGCGGAATCCGGCGGAAATTTGCTGGAAGCCTGCATTCCGGCGGTGCGGGCCCGGGCTACCGGCGGCGAGATCTCAGACGCCCTTGAAAAAGTATTTGGGCGTTTCGTGGCCACCACCCAGTGCATCTCCGGTGTATATGCTTCCGAATATGGTGACAGTGAGGTTATCGAATCGATTCGCAAGCGCACGGCCGAATTTAAGGAAAAAGAAGGCCGACGCCCGCGAATCCTGGTAACCAAAATGGGCCAGGATGGTCATGATCGAGGTATCAAAGTCATTGCCACCGGTTTTGCCGATCTTGGATTTGACGTCGATATCAGTCCCATGTTTCAAACGCCCGAAGAGGCCGCCCGCATGGCAGTCGAAAATGATGTTCACGTGGTCGGCCCGTCCAGCCTTGCCGCCGGACATAAAACCCTGGTCCCGGAACTGATTGAGTCGCTCAAGAAAGAAGGCGGCGGGGACATTCTGGTGGTCGTTGGCGGTATCATACCGCCGTCGGATTACCAGGCCTTATACGATGCAGGCGTGGCCGGCATTTTCGGCCCCGGCACACCGGTAACCGAATCGGCCAATCAGGTGCTCAATGTACTGGAACAGAGAGGTTAGCCGGATTGTTGAAAGGGTTTAGGCCCGTGATTTCTAAAACCCGTATGAATTAAATTCGAAACACGAAACAAATCCTAAATCCTAATACTTTAATTTCAAAACGAGGTGCAGTGGGATACAGACTGCAACGTATTTTTCCAGTTTTGATCATTTGAATTTTGAAACCTGTTTCGGAGTTTGACGTTATCACTATGAGCACTCTTTATACCTGATTAGACCACAATTAAAGTGGACTCAAAAGCTGACTTATGAATCCGGATGATCCAAAAAAATTAATTAAAGGTGTCCGCAAACAGGACCGCAGGCTGCTGTCTAAAACCATCACACTGATTGAAAGCGCGCGCCCCGACCATCAGCAACTGGCGCGCAAAATTGTTGATGAGGTTTTGCCGCATACCGGCAAAGCGATTCGGCTAGGCATCACGGGCGTACCCGGTGTTGGCAAAAGCACGTTCATCGAAAGTCTGGGCATGTCGCTCGTACACAGCGGTCACCGGGTGGCGGTTCTGGCGGTGGACCCCAGCAGCTCCAGAAGCGGTGGTAGCGTGATGGCCGATAAGACTCGCATGGAAAAACTGGCGGTCGAAGAAAATGCGTTCATCCGTCCTTCGCCGTCCGGCGGCACCCTGGGGGGTGTGGCTCGCAAAACGCGTGAAACCATGCTGGTTTGCGAAGCCGCCGGTTTCGATGTAATCATCGTCGAAACAGTCGGTGTCGGCCAATCGGAAACGACCGTGGCGTCAATGGCTGATTTTTTCCTGGTTTTGATGCTGGCCGGTGCCGGAGATGAGTTGCAGGGTATAAAAAGGGGCGTGCTGGAACTGGCCGATGCCCTGGCCATCAACAAGGCCGATGGGGACAACATCAAAAAGGCCCAGAAAGCCGCCAAAATGTATACCACCGCACTGCATATGCTACAGCCCGCGTCCCCCAACTGGGACCCGCCGGTGCTGACCTGCAGTGCCCTGGAAATGACGGGTATTGCTGAAATCTGGCAAACGGTTCTGAAATTTCATAAACAGTTTACCCGCAGCGGTGAACTGGAGCACAAACGTCAGAAACAGGCCCTGGATTGGCTATGGGCCCTGGTTGAAGATGAGCTCAAACAGCGGTTCTATAATAACCCTGAAATTAAACAAAGACTCGACCCGATTACGCGTGCGGTGGCCAGGGGTGAAACCGCACCGACCCTTGCAGCCGATAAATTACTTTTTTTTCTTGACAATCTGCGTTCGGTCTAGAAGATTTATTCCTTTGCACTTACGACCCGCGTAACGGTAATCCATAAAAGGTAAATTCAGGGTAGCATTCATCCCTTGAGCGCTACATTTGTTGAGTACGGGCGTATTGACATGTTGCCTATCATATACACCCTGGTACTCCAGTGCTCCAATATTCCAATGAAAGGAAACGAATAATGGGTGTTGTCGACGATAAAATAAAAGATCTAAAATCACGCGAAGCCAAAATCCTTGAGATGGGCGGTGAAAAAGCGATTGCCAAGCAACATGAAAAAAATAAGCTCACCGCTCGGGAGCGGCTGGACCTGTTATTTGATGAAGGAACGTTTCGCGAGATTGACATGTTTGTCAATCATCGCTGTGTCAATTTCGGCATGCAAAAGGTCGATATTCCCTCTGACGGGGTTATTACCGGCCATGGCCTGGTAGATGGTCGGCCGGTTTTTGCATTTTCCCAGGATTTTACGGCCAGAGCCGGCAGCCTGGGGGAGATGCACTCGAAAAAGATCTGTAAAGTTATGGATCTGGCCCTGAAGGCCGGCGTGCCCTTTGTGGGGATAAACGACTCGGGTGGGGCCCGCATTCAGGAAGGTGTTGATGCCCTTTCCGGGTACGGACAGATTTTTTTCCGCAATTCTGCCGCCTCGGGTGTTATTCCGCAGATCTCAGCTATCATGGGGCCCACCGCCGGGGGAGCGGTCTATTCACCGGCCATGACCGATTGGGTGTTTATGGTCAAGGGTAGCAGCTATATGTTCATCACCGGACCCGAGGTCATTAAAGCCGTCACCGGGGAAGAGATCACCTTTGAAGATCTGGGCGGCGCCAAAACGCATAATGAAAAAAGTGGCGTAGCCCACTTTGCCTGTGACAGTGATCAAGATGCCATTGCTCGCATCAAACGACTGCTATCCTATCTGCCATCCAATAATATGGAAGATCCACCCATCGTTGATACCCATGATGATCCCCGTCGTAGCGATGCCGCCCTTAATTCGATTATCCCCGATAACCCCAATAAATCATATGATATGAAAGACCTCATTCGGGGTATTGTCGATAACGGGGAGTTTTTTGAACCCCACCAGTATTTTGCCCGCAACATGGTGGTCTGTTTTGCCCGCCTAAATGGCAGAAGCGTCGGCATCATTGCCAACCAGCCAAAGGTGCTGGCCGGCTGTCTGGATATCAATGCCTCGGACAAAGCGACCCGTTTTATCCGATTTTGTGACGCTTTTAACATACCGATGCTAACCATTGCCGATGTGCCCGGATACCTGCCCGGCAGCCAGCAGGAATGGGGTGGGATTATCCGGCATGGCGCCAAGCTGCTGTGGTGCTATTCGGAGGCCACGGTGCCCAAGCTGTTGCTGGTCACACGCAAAGACTATGGGGGCTCATATCTGGCAATGTGCTCCAAGGATCTGGGCGCGGATATGGCATTTGCCTGGCCCACAGCGGAAATTGCCGTTATGGGTGCGGCCGGCGCCGCCAATATCATCCATCGTAAGGAAATTTCACAGGCCGAGGATTCGGCAGCCAAGCGCCAGGAAAAAATCCAAGAATATGAGGAGCTGTTTTCCAATCCGTATCAGGCTGCCAATCGCGGCTATATTGATGCCGTCATCGACCCCAGCGAAACCCGGGCGCGCCTGATCGATGCCCTGGAGGTCCTGTGCACCAAACGGGAGACGCGTCCACCGAAAAAACATGGCAATATTCCCATGTAATCGGTTGGCCGGTTGGCCGGTTGACCGGTTTGCCCGTTTAGCCCGTTGCGTTCCCAAAAACCACGCCTTTTCCGGCCCAACCGGAAAACGGGCTCAACCGGCTTAACCTGAAAAAAGGAGCTCAAATGGGAAATGACCCTAAAAGCGCTGCGGCTATAGCTGCGGTGCTGCAATATGTTAAAACTGAAGAAGAAGCCATTGCCATGCATTCCGCCATGGCGGCGGCAGCGCCCCAGATGCCGGCAGTTGCCGGGCAACCTGCACCGGCTATCAAACCCTGGGGCGTCAGCGGCCGGCAAGCGCAAATGCAAATGCGCAATTTGATGCAGATGAGAACGTTTCGTAAGCTGTAGGTGGTGTTTGGTAATTAGTGTTTGGTGTTTTGTGTTTGGTCGTTTGAATTCATGGCAATAGATACCATTCGGGCCCTTCATCAAGCATCCAAGTACTAAACACGAAACACCAAACAACGAGCTTTCCAAAGTATAAAGGAGTACTAAAAAATGAGTGAAGACATTCAAGTTAAAATGACGAAAATGAATTATGACAAGGATCGGCCCGCAGCGGAAAATCCCGTCAAAATTGAGGACCTTTCTCTTCGTGACGGCCACCAATCTTTGTTTGCCACCCGCGGCCGTACTGAAGATATGATTCCGGTGGCCGAAATGATGGACGATGTTGGGTTCTGGGCCATGGAGGTATGGGGCGGGGCCACGTTTGATACCATGCACCGCTTCTTAAATGAAGACCCCTGGGAGCGTATTCGAACATTGAAGCGCTACATCAAAAAGACACCCTTTTCGATGCTGCTGCGGGCCCAGAATCTGGTCGGTTATCGCAACTATGCCGATGATGTCGCCAAGGCATTTGTCGAAAGAACCTGTGAAAACGGGATGGACATTTTTCGAACATTCGATGCCCTCAACGATTATCGTAACTTTGAAACCGTGGTGCCGGTCATCAAGGAGTACGGTAAGCATTTCCAGGGCTGCATCTGTTATACCATGACCGAGCCGCGCATGGGCGGTGATGTATACAATATCGACTACTACCTCAATAAAGCCATAGATCTTGAAAAAATGGGAGCAGACAGCATCTGCGTTAAAGATATGGCCGGCCTGCTGGCGCCCTATGATGCCTATAATCTGATCAAAGCCCTGAAGGCGACTGTCAAACCGCCGATTCACCTGCACAGCCATTTTACATCCGGCATGTCGCCGATGACCCATCTGAAGGCCGTCGAAGCCGGCGTGGATATTATTGATACGGTTTTGTCGCCTTATGCATACCGCACCTGCCATGCAGCCATCGAGCCTCTGGTGATGACCCTGCTGGGCACCAATCGCGACACCGGTTTTGATATCCGGCTGCTGGCACGGATCAACGAGGTGCTGGAAAAAGAAGTCATGCCCAAATACCGGCACCTGCTGGATGATACCAAGATGTCCATTATCGACATTAACGTGCTGCTGCATCAGACGCCGGGTGGGATGCTGTCAAACCTGGTCAACCAATTACGCGAAATGGATGCGTTGGATAAAATCGATCAGGTCTATGCCGAATTGCCGCGGGTCAGAAAAGAGTTGGGGCAAATTCCGCTGGTGACCCCCACCAGTCAGATTGTGGGCACCCAGACGGTCAACAACGTATTGTTTGACAACGAAAATGAACGCTACAAAATGATCACCGGCCAGGTAAAAGATTTGTGCTACGGTTTGTACGGCAAAACCGCTATTCCGGTTGATACCGAGGTGCAGAAAAAGGCACTTAAAGGCTATGAGCGCGGGGAGGAGCCCATAACCTGTCGACCGGCTGAAGTCCTGGAACCCGAACTTGAAAAGGCCAAAGAAGATATCGGTGATCTGGCCGTTGATATTGACGATACGCTGATTTACGCGCTTTACCCGGTTACCGGAAAACGATTTTTGAAATGGAAATACGGCAAGGAAAAAGCCCCCGAGGATGTGCAGCCCCGGACCCTGGAAGATGCGGCCGCAGAGCAAGAGCGCATTAAGATGGCCAAAGCCGGGCTGCTGGTTGAAAAGGCGGACAAAGAAGCTCCGGGAAAAAGCGAGAACACCCGGACATTTAATGTCTTTGTGGATGATGACTATTTTGAAGTTGCGGTGGACGAAGTCGGCGGCTCACCGGTGGTCAGCTACGTGCAGCCAATGGCCGCGGGCGTGCAAATGCCGGCCGCCGCACCGCCGGCAGCAGCGGCTCCGGCAGCAGCGCCTGCCGCTCCAAAACCGGCAACAACTGAACCTGCAGAAGCCAAGGCCGAGGCTCCCGCTGCTGCCCCGGCTGCAGCCGTCGATGGCACACCGTTGACTGCACCGATGCCCGGCATGATTGTCAAATATGAGAAACAGGAGGGCGATTCTGTCAGCCAGGGTGAAACCGTGGTGGTGTTAGAGGCCATGAAAATGGAAAATGCGCTGCCATCTCCTGCCAGCGGCACCATCAAAAGTCTCAATTTCAGCAGCGGCGATTCGGTGGCGAAGGGTGATGTGCTCGCAGTTATAGGTTAACGGTGCTCGAATTCAAGAATAAGCAGGCTTCAGGTGTAATCTGAAAGGCATAATTAGGTTTCAGGTTTCGGGTGTCAGGTGTCAGGGAACATAAGACTAAAATCTGAAAACAACGAAAACATGCGACCGTTATTGTTACTGAGTAGCAAGGGCTCGACGCTTGCCTTGCCACCGATGGCCTGACACCTGAACACTGACACCTGAAACCTATGGCATATGCACCTGAACATTGGAACCGTATAATTTACCGTTGCGCTTGTAGAGTAGACGGAGATGAAAAGATGAAGATCCACGAATATCAGGCCAAGGAACTGTTTAGAAAATATGCCGTCCCGGTACCGCAGGGCGGGATCGCTTTCACCGCCGATGAAGCCGTTGCCGTTGCCAAAAAATTGGGCGGATATCCGGTGGTCGTTAAGGCCCAAATTCATGCCGGCGGACGCGGCAAAGGCGGCGGTGTTAAACTGGCGCAGTCGGTCGATGAGGTCAACAGCATCGCCGCTGAAATTATTGGAATGAACCTGGTGACGCATCAGACCGGTGCTGGCGGCCAGCGGGTCAAAAAAGTGTTGGTTGAGCAGGGCCTGAACATTGCCAAAGAGCTTTATCTAAGCATCATTCCGGACCGGTCTACAGCTCAGATTGTGATCATGGCCAGTGAGGCCGGCGGAATGGATATTGAAGCGGTGGCCGCCGAAACGCCGGAAAAAATTATCAAGGTTCCGGTTAATCCGCAGCAGGGCCTGCAGCCCTATCATTGCCGCGCGGTGGCTTTCGGGTTGAATCTGAGCCCGGCGGTTATTAAACCCTTTGTGGCCATGTTAAAAAATCTTTACCGGCTTTTCATTGAAGCAGATTGTTCGCTGCTTGAAATTAATCCTCTGGTCATCACCGCAGAAGAAACCGTAATGGCATTGGATGCCAAGGTGAATTTCGATGATAATGCCCTTTTCCGGCATACGGATATTCAAGAATACCGTGATCTTGATGAAGAAGATCCGCTCGAGGTGGAAGCTTCTGAATTCAACCTCAACTACATCAACCTGGACGGTAATGTGGGCAACATGGTCAACGGTGCCGGGCTGGCGATGGCCACCATGGATATTATCAAACAGGCCGGGGCGGAGCCGGCCAATTTTCTGGATGTTGGCGGCGGCGCCAGTGCCGAGATGGTCGAAAACGGGTTTCGAATTATTTTAAGCGACCCCAACGTCAAGGGCATTCTGATTAATATTTTCGGCGGGATTTTGCGCTGTGATGTTCTGGCCAACGGTGTGGTCGAGGCTGCTAAAAAGACCGGAATCAAAGTTCCGGTGGTGGTGCGAATGGAAGGGACCAACGTTGAAGCCGGCCGTCAAATTCTGGCTAAGTCCGGTCTGAACCTGATCACCGCGGCCGATTTGAAGGATGCCGCCCAAAAAATTGCCGAAGTCGTTCAGTAGAGAGTCCGGGGTAGTTGGACAGACCTTAAATTTATGCCATGAGGGTCGTATTCGCTTTTAATTAAGTCATGGAATAGTGGAATCCTGTAAAAATGGAATATTGGGTAAGGAAAGCGGATGATATCCTGATTTTACTTTTCGATCAGGATCATCGATCAAGCACTTGATCTTATTTTGTCAAACCCAACATTCCAATATTCCAGTATTCCTTTTATTTAAGCTAATGCTTATACCAGGTTAGGAGTCCATTGTGAGTATATTTGCAGATAAAGACACCCGGGTGGTGGTTCAGGGGATTACCGGAAAAGAAGGGCAATTTCACACACGGCACTGCCTTGATTACGGTACCCAAATTGTTGCCGGGGTTACACCCGGCAAAGCCGGACAGAAAATGGATGATGTTCCGGTATTCAATACCGTGCAAAATGCGGTTGATGCAACCGGTGCGGACTGCAGTTTGATCTTTGTGCCGCCAGCCTTTGCCGCCGATGCGATCATGGAAGCGGCCGATGCGGGGCTGGGCCTGATCGTGGTCATCACCGAAGGGATTCCGGTGCTGGATATGATGCGGGTTAAAAATTACCTGCAGCCCAAACCCGTTCGCATGATCGGACCGAACTGCCCGGGAATCATCACGCCCGGTGAGGCCAAAATAGGCATTATGCCGGGGCCGATTCACAAACCGGGCGGGCCGATCGGGGTGGTGTCAAGATCCGGAACCCTGACCTATGAAGTCGTCCATCAATTAACACTGCAGGGCATCGGACAGACGACCTGTATTGGCATCGGGGGCGACCCGATCTGCGGCACGAGCTTTATAGACTGTTTGGCGGCTTTCGAGCAGGATCCCGACACGCGCGGCGTGGTGATGGTTGGTGAAATTGGTGGAACGGCCGAAGAGGAAGCCTCCGAGTTTATTGCCGCCAAGATGTCCATTCCGGTTGTGGGCTTTATCTCCGGTCTTACCGCACCTCCCGGAAGACGAATGGGCCATGCCGGCGCCATCATATCCGGCAGCAGCGGAACGGCCCAGGCTAAAATTGACGCCATGAAGGCCAACGGTGTTCATGTGTGTGAAGATCTGGGAACCCTGGGTGAGCTCTGCGCCAATATATTTTCCTAATTTTAAATTGTTTGACAGGATTAACAAGATTTGCAGGACCATCTGGGTGACGTTTGATGTCCAAAATAATATTCCGTAGATCCTGTTAATCCTGTCTAAATTTTACAGGAAATTCATCGATGCACGAAATGGGTATTGCCCTGCAGATAGTTGAAATCGCCACAGCTTCCCTGCCGGCGGATTTAGGCCCAGCCCGGGTCGCAGCGGTCAACCTTAAAATCGGCAAACTGGCCGCGGTTGTGCCGGAAAGCCTACGGTTTTGTTTTGAGGTGGCCATCAAAGACACACCGCTTGAGGGCGCCAAGCTGGCCATCGAAGAAATACCGGTTGTGGCAAAGTGTAATGATTGTGATGCGCAATGGACCATCGACTCGCCTGTTTTTGTTTGCAAAAAATGTCAGAGCGGCTCTCTGGAAATTCTTTCCGGAAGAGAACTCGATATCGAGTCCATAGAGGTTGTCGAAGAGGAAAAACATGATTCCGGATAAACGATTTAAACCCAAACGCTATTTCCATCATAAAGATTTTGACAAATCCCACCCCACCCGCACCCATCATCCTTCGGGGGAAGTGAGCACAAAAAAAAGCGGAACCCGTGAGATCAAAGTCGTACGCCGAGTTCTGGATGTGAACGAAAAAATGGCCGAACAAAACCGCCGGCTTTTTGCCGAAAAGGGCATTTTCGTTCTCAATGTCATGAGCTCACCGGGTTCGGGTAAAACAACCACCCTTGAAAAAACCCTGGCGCGCATTATGCCCGAAATCAAAAGTGCCGTGATTGTCGGTGATATCTGTACCACCCATGATGCTGACCGGCTGGCGAATACCGATGCGCCGGTGGTCCAGATCAATACCGATGAGTTCGGGGGCGATTGTCATCTGGTTGCGCATGTCATTGAAAAGGCAGCCGTTACGCTGGATCTTGATGAGATTGAATTTTTGGTCGTTGAAAATGTGGGAAATCTGGTCTGTCCGGCTGAATTTGATATCGGTGAGGATTCACGCGTGGTGATCTTGAGCGTGACCGAAGGCGAAGATAAGCCGGTTAAATACCCGCTGATGTTTCGGGAATGCGAGGTGGCGCTCTTAAACAAGGTTGATCTGCTGCCCTATCTGGACTTTGACAAGCAAAAGGCGATTGATTTCATCCATCAGGTTCATCCGCAGATGCCGGTTTTTGAAATTTCGGCTAAAACCGAGGAAGGCTTTGAGGCCTGGATCGATTGGCTCAAGAGCAAGATTCGGCAGAAAGTTTAAGCGAGGTCTTCTTTTACCGCAGAGAGGCCCCGCTCTTAGCGGGATGACCGATCGGATTCTATATGCTAAATGTCGGCCTCCGGCAAATGAAAACCTCTCAACCGCTTTGCGGTAAAATAAATCATTCCGCGAATCAGCAGCTTCATCTTATAATTATTCTCTGCGCACTCTGCGTCTCTGCGGTGAATTTTTCTTATTAAACCAGCGGTCACCCCCGAGTTAACCTTCCATGGCCTGCTTCCAGAAGGGCGACAGCTCTCTGAGTCGCGCGATGATCGGCGGCAGCGTTTCTATAATCCCATCGATTTCATCTTCGGTATTATAGTGGCTGAGGCTAAAGCGAATGGAGCCGTGGGCTGCGGTGAAGGGAACCCCCATGGCACGCAACACATGCGAGGGCTCCAGCGATCCGGATGTGCAGGCCGATCCTGAAGAGGCGCAAATGCCGTGCTCATTCATCATCAAAAGGATGGCTTCGCCTTCTACATATTCGAAGGCAATGCTGGTGGTGTTGGGCAGCCGGCTGGTTGTGTCACCATTGACCATTGCATTGGGCACCTTTGCCAGCAGGGCATGCTCGAGTTTATCCCGCAAACGGCTGACGCGACCATAGCCATCCGCTTTAAGATTTTCAGACGCCAGTTCGGCGGCTTTACCCAGGCCGATAATGGCGGCCGTATTTTCGGTGCCCCCGCGACGCCCGTCTTCCTGGTGGCCGCCGACCATAAACGGGAAAAATTTGGTCCCCTTGCGGATATACAGCGCGCCGATTCCCTTGGGGGCATGAAATTTGTGACCGGAAAGTGAGAGCATATCGACACCGCTCTCAGATATGTTGAGGGGGATTTTGCCTACGGCCTGAACGGCATCTGTGTGAAATAAAATTCCCTGGCTTTTGATCTCACGCGAGATTTCTTCAATGGGGAAAATCACGCCGGTTTCATTGTTGCCCCACATCAGGCTGACAATGGCCGTATCTTCGCCTAAACTGTCATACAGATAGTCAATGTCGAGTCTGCCTTCGCCGTCCACCGGTACGAAGGTCGTGCGGTATCCCTTTTTTGACAGGATTTCATAGAGATTTTTTATGGCCGGATGTTCCACTCTGGATGTGACAATGTGCCTTTTGTCCGGATAGGATTCGATGGCTGCGCGTATTGCCGTGCCGTCACTCTCTGTCCCGCAGCTCGTAAAAACGATTTCTGCGGGATTGGCGCCAATCAAACGGGCTATATTTTCACGTGCGGTTTTAATGGCCCCGGCGATGTTTCCGCCAAAAGAATGCATACTGGACGGGTTGCCATAATAGTCACTGAAATAGGGCATCATGGCTTCCAGCACTTCCGGCGCGACCTTGGTCGTGGCATTGTTGTCCACATAGATGACAGTCATCACTGTACCTCCTCAACGACGAGGTCTGGCGATACCAGCTCCCTCAATTTGGATTCAACATAATGCTTCAGCGTAACCGGTGACTTGGCACAGGATGCACAGGATCCGCCCATGCGGACCAGAACGCGATTCCCGTCAACATCGATCAATTCCATCCGGCCAGCATCTTTTTTCAGGGTCGGATTAATTTCGCGCTCAATGCTTTCCTCAATCAGTTTGATCTTTTGTAAGTTGGTCAGGGCCGGCGCCTTTTTCAAAGCCGGTTTCTCTGTACCGAGAATTTCGTCAATTATTTCCTGGATGCGGTCATGACAGTTGCCACAGCCACCACCGGCTTTGACGTAGTCGGTCACACCTTCGATGGTGGAAACATGGTTTTCCCGAACCACACGCTCAATTTCACGGTCGGTCACACCAAAGCACTCGCACACGATTTCGCCCTCAACCTTTTTTTCGGGTTCATCGAGATAGCAGCCGATCGCCTTTTCCAGCGCATCACGGCCCATCACCGAACAGTGCATTTTTTCTTTGGGCAGTCCCCCCAGATACTCAGCAATGTCTTCATTGGTAATGCTTTTGGCTTCTTCCAGTGTCATGCCTTTGACCATTTCCGTCAAGGCCGAAGAAGACGCGATGGCGCTGGCACAACCAAAGGTTTGAAAGGTGGCATCCTTTATTTTACCGTTTTCATCAAGCTTAAAATAAAATGTCAGCGCATCTCCGCAGGCAATCGAGCCCACTTCGCCAACCCCGTCAGCATCTTCAATCACGCCTGCATTGCGTGGATTGAGAAAATGATCTTTTACTTTATCCGTATACTCCCACATATCGGCCTCCTGTGAAATTAATATCTAACCAGCGAAATTATGCTGTTTCTGCCAATGTTTCAACCATCATATTAATCATTTTTTTTAAAAAAGGAAGCAAGCTGTGCCAGTTTTTCTATTAATAACAGATCAATATAATGTGGCATCGCCCGAGCTTGAAAGTGCTTTTTAGAAAAGAGCATGGACAATTGATTATGGATCTTTTATAGTAACAAATCATTGATATTAATAGGTTACTTTGAAAAAGGTTTTTTAATCACCATCATCCACTCGCACCAATTAAACGGCACACGGCTCAAGACGAAGGGCATTAAACGTTTGCATCAGAAACCCTGAGTTTAACAATTCGAATCTTCGCACTATTTCTCCGGTACCAAGCCATATTCGTCATGACGAACCCGGAACCCCTAAGCTTTTAACTTGAGTCTTGAGCCTGATATCAGGAGGACAGCCATGACATCCACAAAACTCAGAAGAACAGTATTTGCCGGCAGCTGGTATCCTTCAAGCCCGGCTGAATGCGAAAAAGAAATATTCGGGTTTATTGAGGAGGGCCGGCAGCTGGATCTCCCGTCTGCGGAATGGGTCGGCGGCATCGTACCGCACGCTGGCTGGTATTTTTCGGGAAGTATCGCCTGCAATGTAATCAGCCGTTTAAAATCGGATGATCCGCCTGACGTGCTGGTGGTTTTTGGAATGCATCTGCATCCAAATGACCGCTGCGTGATGATGGCCGAAGGCGCCTGGGAGACACCCTTCGGTGAACTGCTCGTTGATGCGCAATTGGCCGGCGAACTGGCCAGCCAATTTTCCTTTACCCTCGAATCCTTCAATAATTTCGCCCAGGATAATACCATCGAGCTTCAACTGCCCTTTATCAAATATTTCTTTAAAAATACACGCATCGTCGCCATGGGAGTACCGCCGTCCGAAAGCTCGCTGGCCATCGGCCGGGCGGTCGTTGATATCGCCGAGCGTCTGGGCTTAAAGATAAAAGTCATTGGATCGACCGATTTGACCCATTATGGTCCGAACTATGGGTTTGTATCCCAGGGTGCAGGGCACCGGGCGGTTGATTGGGTTCGGCATCAAAACGATCGCCGCATCATCGATTTGATGCTGAATATGGATGCTGAAAAAGTCATCAGTGAGGCCCTGGCCAGCCAGAATGCATGCTGCGCCGGTGCAGCTGCGACCGCCCTCCAGACCGCCAAACATCTGGGCGCTGATCGGGCTGAATCCATCGCCTATGCCACCAGCTATGATAAAAACCCGGCCGACAGTTTTGTAGGTTATGTGGGCATCGTGTTTTAATTCACATTTGGCTCTGGTGCCAAATTATATAATTGAAGCTGTCTCAAAAATGGTGGGTTTTTGTAACAGGTTGGCCGGTTTAGCCCGTTGAGCCCGTTGGCCGGTTTATCAAGATGAGATATGGTTCCTTTTTGAACGGGCCAACGGGCTAAACCTTCTAAAAGAAAGATCGGGGTGGTAGCCTATAGACTCTTCTATGTCCTTCCCCTTTATGGGTCCACAATGAATTCAAATTCGAGATCACCCCTACTTAAAACCAAATCTGCTCTCCTCCGGCCGTTGCAGATGGCATTCCCGCCTGAATGGGAATATAGATAGCTACGGCACTTCAAAATCTTCAAGCTGAAAGATATGCGCCATGCTTTCCATCTTATTAACTGGAAAAAACAGGGTGCCGGTGATCTCGAAATGGACGCTCAAAACAGACATCCTTGGGAAAAATGAATAACCGCTTGCCCAGAGTCTGACCGGCCAACCACCCCGAAATCGGATTTTTAATTTTTAGGATTGTCCTGAGGTTATCACCTCCTCATCTGGTAATTGTGGTAGCATAATTTATGGCACAATTCAAGCGCCAAAGCGGTTTTCAGCGCAGTGGCTATTTTTTCTGTTGCTGGGCCTTAAGAATCTTGGCCCAGGTGTCCCGCAAAGTGACAATTCGATTAAATACCAAATATTCCGGTGTGTTATCTTTGGTATCGATACTGAAATAGCCCAAACGCTCAAATTGATAGCGATCACCTGGCCGGGCAGCATTCAGAGAGGGCTCCACCTTGCAATTTTTCAATATTTCAAGTGAGTTAGGATTAAGATAGTCGCTGAAATCCTTGTCCCCCTCGACCGCATTGGGATTTTCCTTCAAAAACAGGTGCTCATAAAGGTTTGCCCGGGCGTCGAGGGCATGCGATGCGGATACCCAATGCAGTGTGCCTTTGACCTTGCGGCCATCCGGTGCGTCACCGCCACGGGTTTGCGGGTCATAGGTGCAGTGCAACTCGGTCACCGCTCCGCTTGCGGGGTCTTTGACCACATCGACACAGGTTATGAAATAGGCGTAACGCAGCCGGACTTCCCGGCCCGGTGCCAGGCGGAAAAACTTTTTAGGCGGTTCTTCCATAAAATCATCCTGTTCGATATACAGCTCCCGGGAAAAAGGGATTTTGCGGGTGCCCATATCCGGGTCTTCCGGATTGTTGATGGCATCCAGTTCTTCCACCTGTCCTTCCGGATAATTGTCAATGATGACTTTTAAAGGCCGCAGGACACCCATCACCCGGGGCGTAATTTTATTCAGCTGTTCCCGGATGCAGTATTCCAGCAGGGCCATATCCACCATGCTATCGGCTTTGGCGACCCCGATGCGCTCGCAGAAATTGCGTATGGATTCAGGGGTGTAGCCCCGGCGCCGCAAACCCGATAGGGTTGGCATGCGCGGATCGTCCCAGCCTTCGACATGGCCTTCTTCCACCAGGCGAATCAGCTTGCGCTTGCTAAGAACCGTATAGTTGAGGTTGAGGCGTGCAAATTCGATTTGCTGGGGATGGTAGACCTCCAGCTGGTCCAGCACCCAGTCATAAAGCTCGCGATTGTTTTCAAACTCCAGGGTGCAATTCGAATGGGTGATGCCTTCGATCGAATCTGACAGACAGTGGGTAAAGTCATACATGGGATAAATTACCCACATGCCAGCGGTACGGTAATGGGGGACTTTTTTGATCCGGTACAGGGTGGGGTCGCGCATGAGCATATTCGGAGATGCCATGTCGATTTTGGCCCTGAGCACATGTGCCCCTTCCTCATATTCACCGGCTCGCATGCGTTCAAACATATCCAGATTTTCTTCGATCGAGCGCTCGCGATAGGGGCTGTTTTTACCCGCTTGTGTCAGGGTGCCGCGATATTCTCTGATCTCATCGGAGCTGAGGCTGTCAACATAGGCCTTGCCTTTTTTGATGAGTTGAACCGCATATTCAAACAGCTGCTCAAAATAATCAGAGGCATGGTAAAGGCGCTCGTGCCAGTCAAATCCCAGCCAGCGCACGTCACTCTTGATGGATTCTACATATTCAACCTCTTCTTTGGCCGGGTCGGTGTCATCAAAGCGCAGGTTGCACAGGCCATTGTATTCTTCGGCGAGCCCGAAATTTAAGCAGATGGATTTGGCATGTCCGATGTGCAGGTACCCGTTGGGCTCGGGCGGAAAGCGCGTGTGCACCCGCCCCTCGTTTTTGCCGGCCGCAATGTCGGCGTCTATAATGTATTTGATAAAGTTGGGCGGCGCTGACATTTCGCTGTTTGTTTTTGCAGATGCCGATTGTGCGGCTTTTTTGTCTGTTGACTTCATAAGGGCGATTCCTCAAGGTTTACTGGGGTTCACTTGTTCTCTTAAATTAAAATGCATTTTCAAAAAAATCAAACGATTTGATGGATTTCAACGGGTTTGACCCATTAAACGATCGGTGCGGCTGAAAACACAAGGTAATTCTAAAGGAAAGATTGGCTTTAAAGAATCAGTTCACAAGATGGGATATTTAAGATGTGTATCACAAATCCATAAAAAATGAGAATTAGCGATGTAGGCATGCTATACGTAACAAATGCTAATTTTTCTATTAATATTAATTGGTTATGTTCTATTTAATAATTGGTATTTTGCTGGCTGTCAAGCAAAATTTTAGATGATTACCTCCGGTTCGCTGCATCACCAGCCTCATTGATTTTAAATTCATTTATGGTAATTTTTTTGCGTGTCATTGTTATTCGTCACCGCTCAGAGAAGCCATGTATGATGAACTCCCTGCAAAATTCTCTTATCATTGCCATACTGGTTATTTCTATTTTTATCTCAGCTTTTAATGTTGATCTGGTCGGCGCACAGAATATGGCTGCGGGAACGGCGGCATCCTGGTACCCTACATTCTGAGCGGTGTGGCGCCTCATGTTCCATTGGAAGAGATCTTTCGGGGAGTGCTCATCTTCGTGATACCGTTGATTCTGATCCTGTGCCAAATTCAAATATTACAATTTTTTGCTTTGCTGGAAGTGGATAGACAATGGCAGACGATATAGCTCAAATTTCTATCATACAAACGAAACTGAACCGGCCTGCGGCGGTTGAAAACTATGTAGACCGGCCGCATCAAATTGCAAAACTTGATCAGCGCCTCCAGCTTCCGTTAACCTTGGTTACGGCACCGGCCGGTTACGGCAAGTCCGTGCTGGTGAGCGCCTGGCTGGAAGCGAGCAGTTACCCCAGAGCCTGGGTATCCTTGGATAAAGGCGACAACGATTTGCGCGTGTTCCTGAGCTACTTTCTGACCGCTATTCAATCTAGCATTGGAACGGGATTCTCCGATGCCTTTAGGGAAACGCTGGCCATATTGAATGCACTGGAGCTACCACCGATGTCGGTATTGACCGGGACGCTCATCAACGAAATCGACCGGATTGAAACACCGTTTATCATAGCGCTGGATGATTTTCACCTCATTGAGGATAAATCTGTGCTCGATCTGATCAACCAACTCCTGCTCCATCCACCGAAACCCATGCATATAGTGCTGATTTCGCGACGGGACCCCTTCTTGCCGATTTCCTCGATGCGCGCCTCAATAACACCGAAGGCGTGGAAGAGTGCAACAGCACTGACTAACGCTTCGTATCGACAGAAAGGTGCAACGCCGGGGGGACTGTCTCCCGGCGTTGCATCTGTTTCTTCATCGGCCTGCCTTCAACGATATTCTTCCTGAAGCTTAGCGATGATTTCTTGAAGCGGGCTCACCATCACGTCACCTTTCATCGGGTAGGATTCTT
>CAZJHF010000028.1:0-17793 GCA_964545505.1 uncultured Desulfobacterales bacterium
TTCGTGCTTTTTGAATTTCGTGTTTTCGTGATAAAATTTTTTGTCTTGGCCTGAATAAGCAAAACGGTAAAGCGGCCATTAATGTTCTTTAAGCGTTATTTTTGTTTGTTTCTTACGGCGATAATCGGACATTTCACGCACATTGCCCGGGAATTTTTTGATAAAATTCTCCAGCATTTGATAGGCTTCATCGTCGGTAAACTGGCGCGGCGGGTGTTTGCAAAAATAGGCGGATGGTGCTTCCAGCACGCCGCCTTCGCTGCGCTCAAGGGCAAGCTTTGCACAGCGCAATGAATCTATGGCCACCCCGGCCGAGTTGGGCGAATCCTCCACCGAAAGCCTGAGTTCCAGATTCATAGGGACATCACCGAATAGTTTGCCTTCCATGCGAATAAAGCAAATTTTATTATCCTTTTGCCAGGGCACATAATCACTGGGGCCAATGTGGATATTTTCGTTTTTCAGTCGCCGGGCCGTAACCGATTGAACGGCTTCGGTTTTGGATTTCTTTTTGGATCTAAGCCGATGGCGGTTGAGCATATTCAGAAAATCCGTATTGCCGCCCGTATTTAACTGATAGGTGCGCTCCATCTTCACACCGCGTTTTTTAAACAGATCGGTCAAGACACGGTGGGTAATGGTCGCCCCCAGCTGGGATTTAATATCGTCACCGATCAAGGGCAGGTTTTTTTCCGCAAAGCGCCCGGCCCACTGTGGATCACTGGCAATAAACACCGGGATGTTATTGACAAACGCCACCCCTGCCTGGAGAGCGCACTCTGCATAGAAAAAGGCCGCTTTTTCTGAGCCGACCGGCATGTAGTTGAGCAGAATTTCAGCCCCGGATTCTTTCAAAATTGCGACAACCTCCTCCAGAGAAGGTTCCGGTCGATCCGCCGGCAAAAAGGTATAGCGGTCTTCGTATTCTTTCATATGATCAGCGATACCATCCAGGATCCGACCCATTTGGACGGTAACACCCGAGGCGGGCAGGTGGTCGCAAAATACCTGAGTGCAGTTGGGATCAGAGCGTATTGCGGAGTTGACATCCTGGCCGACCTTGCGCTTGTCGATATCAAAAGCCGCCACGACTTCAATGTCAGCGGGCGTGTATCCTCCGATTTCCCAGTGCATCAGGCCAATGGCATCATCCGGGCCCTTATCCTGGTAATAGTAAATCCCCTGCACGAGGGAGCTGGCGCAGTTTCCTATCCCGGCTATCGCAATTTTGATCTTACCCATATCTGTTACCCCTCCTTTAGATCCATGACACCGTTTTCATTCGGTGCCAACCTTCGTCATCGGGCAAAAATTAAACCACGGCAACAGATGCTAATTAATAACATACCAATAGAATGGAATTATATACGGTTGATGAGCGTACGCTATATCACGACTCGGATACGGCTGGCGCCCTCCTCAATGCATCTCAACTGTATCAGCGCTTATACCGGGGCTCGGTGCTGTTGGGCTCGTCACGTTTGGCTACCGAGTAAGATAAGCATTAGGTCATTAATTTCAATAAAGGAATTTCTTAGGCTTCAATGGCATGTACCCTGTTCCCCTATCAAGGGATCCAACGCTATGTAATGTCTGTTGGCCTCACAGGTGCGGCCAGGCTTAAATACTTATTTTTTTCTGTAAACATCAGCTTCTTGGCGACCATCATTTTTAAAAAATTGACAATGGCGTCACCGGGTGCATGTGGAAAAGCCGCGCAGATAGCCTTAATTGGACGCTGCTTCTGACAAAATAGATAAATCTGCCTGGATGCGCCCGTCAGGCGGTGGACGGCAGGTTCGTCCTGATATCGACGCTGGCGAATAATGCAAAAATCCCTTCCATCCCGCAGACTCAAAATGGGACCCTTATCCTGGCCTGCTTGAATTGCGGTGTACTGTTTTTGCCAGTCAGAGACCTTTTTTCGGACCGGCTGCCAAATTTTTTTCTGATAGGTCAGATCTCCCCGATAGGCCTGGATCAAAAACGGCAATGATCGAACAATTTTATCGGGAAATAAATAGGACCAGTTGGAATGATTGTATACGGTCTTGATGCCGTATGCTTTCGGGTTCCGCCATACCGGGCTTTCCAGCCCAAGCCAGAAACGAACGGCCTTGAGTGGATAAAATGTCCGGGCAAATTCGAGGGTGTGAAGTGTTTCGGCCACATCCTGCGCATCGCTTCCCGGAAACTGAAGGATTAGATTTGAGATGCTGCGAATCCCCAGTGCCTCGCAATTTTTCATGATTTCCAGATTCTGAATGGCGGTGGTACCCTTGTGCAATTTTTTGAGGAGACTGCTGCTCAGCGCTTCGATGCCTATTTGAACTTCGCGCATTCCGCAATCTCGCATGGCTGTTAATTCTTTCATGGAAGTCGTCGTTCTGACTTCGCCGAAAAGACCCAGATCTTTGTTCAGTTTGACGACTTGCTTAAATATGTTGTGCGCATCTTTGGGGGGCAATACATTATCCATCATGGCCACTGAAAGTATTTGATGCCGGCCTGTCAAATAGTCGATTTCGGCAGCGACCTGGCTGGCTGCTTTGCTGCGGTAGCCCTGCCACTGAAGATTGAGATTACAAAACGCACAACCCGTCACCTGCGCAGATCCGACGGACCGCTTCCACCAGCATCCCCTTGATGATTCTACGGGCAGGGTCGGAAAAAAGCGTTTGTGGGGCTCAAATGTTTTCAGCAGGCTAAAATACTCATCATAGTCCGGTGACGGTAGGTCATCCAGGGTCTTAAGCTGTGCGAAGGCCGCTGCAGCCGGTTGCCTAGCGTCCGTTTGTCGGGTAAAAACCCCTGCTATGGGGGTTTTGCTCGTGTTTATCGGCAATCGCCTCAGACCCTGGATGATATGATATAAAGGCAATTCACCTTCGCCGTTGACCACCATATCGATTTCAACGAAGTTTTTTAAAATGGCCGGTGCGGCAATTGCCGGCGTTAAGGCCCCGCCCACAACGATCGTTACCTCTGGAAATTCTTTTTTGATGCGTTTGATTACGTAAAGTGCAGAGGTCAATTGACAGAGCGAAATGCTAAAACCGATCAGTCCATAGGCTGCCCAGTCATGACTGTTAACGAAGGTATCGGTTGCCTTTTTGATCTTGCGGGTTAAGGCCTTAAATTCAATCTTTTTCAGCCGGGTCTTGGCCGCGGATTCTTTGCGAAAAAGCCTTTGAGCCTGTTGCCGGCTTCCAGGATACAGCAGCGCGGCATAGATGCTTTCCGCCAGCCAGGTTCGTTTTGATATTTCATGGTAGGTGTGATAGCCGATCGTTTCCGCCAGTTGCAGATAAAGATGAAAGGCGTCAATTTGCAGGTCGGGTATGCGATTTTTTAAATAAGCTTTTAGGGTACCCAATTGAACCGAAGGGCGCTTGAAAAGCGGCCACGGGGTGGAGATCAATGCAATTTGGGATAGCTTTATATTCGGATTGTTTTTCATTGATGGTCGTCTCTGAAAGCCTGAGGTTCGGCCACCCTGCTGGATTTTGCAACGGCGTCGTTGACCCCAGGTTGAATTTACTTTATACATACAGCCCGGGAACCGAACTTGACAATGATTTTGTTGAGCAGGGCTGAAAACGACCGGAGGAATTTTACAGAAGAAGAGATAAGATGCCGGGGACATCAATGATATTCCAAACCGACCCCGAACAAAAAGGCGTCAACAGAGGCAGATTGACCTGGTCAACATTAAATGCGCTGCCAACTGCAGCAGAAAAGAATAACGATGAACAAAAAATCAGACCTTAGCGTCATTCTGGGTGATATCAAACTTCAGAATCCGGTACTGACCGCGTCCGGCACATTCGGTTATGCTCAGGAATTTGAAGGGCTGATGGACTTGAGTCGCCTGGGCGCCATCATTGTAAAAGGCCTTGCGTTGAATCCCACAAAAGGCAACCCACCGCCGCGAATTGTTGAAACCCCCTGTGGCATGCTCAATGCCATTGGTCTGGAAAATGTGGGCCTAGACGCCTTTGCGGAACAGAAGCTTCCGTTTTTAAAAACATTGTCGCCGCCGATTTTCGCAAATATCTATGGTGCCTGTATCGAGGATTACGCTGAGCTGGCTGCGCGCCTGGACGTGCTGGAAGGCATCGCTGGAGTGGAAGTCAACATTTCATGTCCGAACGTAAAAGCGGGGGGGGTCGCTTTTGGCGCCGACCCGCAAGCTGCCCATCATGTGGTTAAGGCCGTACGTGAAAAAACAGCCAAACACCTGATGGTAAAACTGTCTCCGAATGTGACCGATATCACCCTGATCGCGCGTGCGGCCGAAGAGGCGGGTGCTGATTCGCTTTCCCTGATCAACACCATTACCGGCATGGCCATTGACCTTGAAACCCGACGACCCAAAATTGCCAATATCACGGGCGGCTTATCAGGTCCGGCCATCAAACCGGTCGCGCTGCGAATGGTATGGCAGGTGGTCCGGGCGACAAAGATCCCGGTTGTCGGTATCGGCGGCATCATATGCGCAGAAGATGCACTCGAGTTTTTAATTGCGGGGGCAACAGCCGTTCAAATTGGCACTGCCAATTTTATTAACCCGCAGGTGACCACCGATATAATTGATGGCATCGAAACCTTTCTGGCACAAAGAAAAATTGCCAGTGTCGTCGATATCATCGGGACCCTGGAAACCACGAAAACCGGTTCTCTGGAGTAATGGAGTGTGGGCGTGTTGGAGTGCTGGAAATAGGAATGCCTGCATCAAGCTTTATGCACTCCTCCAATGCTGCAGTGCTCCAGTACTCCAAACTCCTATAAGACGACTGCTTCTTTGACCGGATGGGTTTTCAAGTACTCCAGGCGGTTTAAGCCGTTGACATACGCTTTGGCGCCGGCCGTAATAATATCAGGATCCGCCCCGCGGCCCAGGGCTAGCAGGCCGTTTTCGCGCAGGCGAACGGTTACTTCCCCCTGGGCATCGGTACCGCCAGTCAGGGCGCTGACTGAAAAGCGCAGCAGTTCTGACGCCGTCCCGGTTAGTTTGCCGATGGCATTAAAAGCTGCATCGATGGGGCCGTTTCCGTAGCCTGCGCCCTGCACCGGCCGACCGTTAATATCCAGCTTGACGCTGGCCATGGGCAATACGGTTGTACCGGCCGTAACGTGCAGGTATTCAAGCTTGAAAATATCCGTTGTCCGCAAAATGCCCTCGGTTACGATGACTTCAAGGTCTTCATCGACGACATGCTTTTTTTTGTCTGCCAGTTCTTTAAAGCGTGTAAAGACAAGGTTGATTTCTTCATCGGATAAGTCATAGCCCATGTTCTTTAAGCGGGAGCGCAAGGCATGCCGTCCGGAATGCTTGCCCAGAACCAGCTTGTTGGTGCTCAGGCCGATCGTTTCCGGCTTCATGATTTCATAGGTCATGGGATTTTTCAGCACGCCGTCTTGATGGATTCCGGCCTCGTGCGCAAAAGCATTGGCGCCAACAACGGCCTTATTGGGTTGCACCATTATGCCCGTAATCATGCTCACCAGTCGGCTGGTGGGATGAATGTATTCGGTCTGAATGGAAGTCGTCAGCCCTAATGAATTGTTACGCGTTACCAGTGACATGACGACTTCTTCAAGAGATGTGTTGCCGGCCCGTTCACCGATACCGTTGATGGTGACCTCAGCCTGCCGGGCACCGGAAGTAATGGCCGAAAGCGTATTGGCGGTGGCCAGCCCCAGATCATTATGGCAGTGGACGCTCAGTATGGCGTTACCGATATTGGGCGTGTGCGTGTTGACATAGTTGACCAGCTCGGAAAATTCCTGGGGGATGGCATAGCCGACGGTATCGGGCAAATTTACGGTTGTGGCGCCGGCTTCGATGACGGCTTCAAATACGTTGCAAAGAAAATCGCGATCGCTGCGCGAGCCATCTTCGGCTGAAAATTCGACATTATCGGTCAAGCTTCGGGCATATTTTACCCCCTCAACCGCGGCCCTAACGACTTCTTCGCGAGACATTTTCAGTTTGTATTCCAAGTGAATGTCTGAAGTGGCAATAAAGGTATGTATGCGAGGCTTGGCTGCGTGGCGGATGGCTGACCAGGCCCGATCGATATCGCTTTTGGAAGTCCGTGCCAGGGCGGCCACTTCTGTTTTTTCCAGCTTACCGGCAATTCGAGATACCGCTTCCAGATCGCCATCGGAGGCAGCCGGGAAACCGGCTTCGAGGATATCGACACCCAATTTTTCCAATTGGGTCGCGATTCGCAATTTTTCGGCCGTATTCATGCTGGCGCCCGGACTCTGCTCACCATCTCTTAACGTGGTATCAAATATCAATACATGATCGTTCATTTTGCTCTGGCTCCCTTTAATTAAATGGTTGATTTGTAAATGGGTAAGATCTTTTTCCTGATCGGTCTAAGCCTAACTGTTCAACGATTTAACCCTTTAACGATTTGACCGTAAAACAGGGAGCATTGGCCGCAGGCAGCCCGAGAAGGGAAGGCCCACGGCGTTGATTCCTTTCGTCTTTTTCAATTGAATTCTCCTTTACAGCGATTTTGCCGAATCCTCGATTCGGATACGCTGAGCATTGGCGAGTTTAAATTGAAAACTATCTGCCAGCGCCTGCCAGCTGGCTTCTATGATGTCCTCCGAAACACCCATCGTGCTCCAGATTTCATTTTGATCCCGCGATTCGATTAGGACGCGCACTTTAGCGGCCGTGCCCCGGCTGCCGTCGATAACGCGTACTTTAAAATCGACCAGTCGCATCGTATCCAGGTCGGGGTAGAATTTACCCAGAGCCTTTCTGAGCGCATTGTCCAGGGCGCTGACCGGTCCGTATCCCTCACCAGCCGTAATTTCCTGGTTGCCGCTGACGCTAATTTTAATGGTAGCATGAGCAGAGCAGGGTTGATCCTTGTCCTTTTCAATGGTTACCCGGAAAGATTCGAGTTCAAAATGAGGCTGAAATTGATCGGTAAATTTTTCCAGCAGGATTTTAAACGAACCGTCTGCTGAATCAAACTGGTAGCCTTCCTGTTCGAGTTGCTTGATTTCAGAGGCGATCTGCCGGCTGTCAAAGCCGTTATTGCCGAGTTCGACACCGAGTTCCCTGGCTTTGTACTCCACGTTGCTTTTGCCCGAGAGATCGGAAACCAGCACCCGGCGTGTGTTTCCGACCGCTGCCGGGTCCATGTGTTCATACGCAACAGGTGCTTTCATAATTGCGCTGACATGAATGCCGCCTTTGTGCGCAAAAGCGCTTTTGCCCACAAAGGGCCGTGAGTTGACCGGAACCAGATTGGCTGTTTCACTGACATAACGTGAAAGGCTTTTTAGTTTCTGAAGATTTTCGGTCGTGACACACTCGCTCTCCATTTTGAGTTTCAGGATGGGAATGATTGAGGTTAAATCGGCATTGCCGCATCTTTCGCCATATCCATTGATGGTCCCGTGAACCATTACGGCTCCTTTGTGAATGGCACTGATTGAATTTGCGACCGCCAGGTTGCAGTCATTATGACAGTGAATGCCAAGCCTGACGGTGCCGTTTTGAGACGGGCGGGTAAAAAAATCGCTTAATTCTGTTTGAACCGATTCAATGATCATCTCCAATTCAAAGGGGAGCGTACCCCCATTGGTGTCACATAAAACAATAAAATCAGCGCCGCCGTCGACAGCGGCGCCCAGAGATTTGAGGGCATAGTCCTTATTGGTTTTAAAGCCATCAAAAAAATGTTCGGCATCATAGACAACTTCGCGGTCATGTTGCTTTAAAAACGCTACGCTGTCATTGACCATGGCCAGGTTTTCCGCCCGGGTATTTCCCATAATTTGCTCAACATGCAGGTCCCAGCTTTTCCCGAAAACGGTAACTGTTGGCGTTTCGGTTTCCAGCAATGCCTTTAGATTGTGATCCTCATCGGGGCGAATGCCGGGTTTGCGGGTTGAGCCAAAGGCCGCCAGACGGGCCTGTGTGAATTTGACTCTTTTGGCCAAATCAAAAAAGGCCACATCTCTGGGATTCGAACCGGGCCAACCACCTTCAATGTAATGAATGCCGTTATCGTCAAGACGCAGTGCAATATTTAACTTTTCTTCTGCCGAAAAGGTAACATTTTCTCCCTGGGTTCCATCCCTTAATGTGGTATCGTATAAAAAGATTGGGTCCATTAGGGTTCTCCCAAACATGATGGCTAAAGGCCAAAGGCGTCGGGCTCAAGGCCGAGGAACGTTTTTAATTTGCGGGTTTTGATCCACTGCCGTGCGTCATGCGCCGTGCGGCCGATTTATTTTTTGCGGTTTTCCGGTCTGAGTGAACGAACGACCATTCCGGTTTGCCACATTTCAGATTCTTTGATGACGGCCAGTTCTTTATCCAACTTTTCGCGGTAATCCGGTGCGCTATTGGCTTCCAGGACCCGCTTGGTTTCTTTACCGTTGACAACGCTTGCATACAGTGTCTCAAATACGGGGACAACGGCATCTCGAAATTTGGGTGCCCAGTCTAAAGCACCGCGTTGCGCGGTTGTAGAGCAACTGGCGAACATCCAATCCATACCGTTTTCGGCCACCAGACGGATCAGGCTCTGGGTTAACTCTTCCACCGTCTCATTAAACGCTTCGCTGGGACTGCGCCCGTTTTTTCGCAGTAGCGCATACTGGGCCTCCATAACAACTGCCAGGCAGCCCATCAGCACCCCACGTTCCCCCGTCAGATCACTGTAGACCTCATTGGTAAATGTCGTTGGGAACAGGTAGCCGGATCCGATAGCGATTCCCAGCGCCAGTGTTTTTTCTCGGGCGTTGCCGGTATAGTCCTGATGAATGGCAAAGCTGGAATTGATGCCGCTGCCATCCAAAAAATTGCTCCTGACCGTGCGTCCGGAACCTTTGGGCGCCACCAAAACCACATCCACATTTGGCGGTGCAATCACTCCGGTTTGCTGGTGAAAGACAATTGAAAAGCCGTGCGAGAAATAAAGCGTATTGCCGTCTGACAGGCATTCCTTTATTTGCGACCACATGGCCATCTGGCCTGCATCTGAGAGCAGATATTGAATGACGGTGGCCTGCCGTGCGGCTTCCTCTATGGGGAAAAGTGTTTTAGCGGGCACAAAACCATCCGATACCGCTCGGTCCCATGAATTGCTGTTTTCACGCTGGCCGACGATTACGTTGATCCCGTTGTCTCGCATATTCAAAGCCTGCCCGGGGCCTTGGACGCCATACCCCAAAACAGCCACGACTTCATCTGCAAGGACGTCGCGGGCTTGCTGCAGCGAAAACTCCTCATCCGTGATCACTTCTTCTTCGGTTCCTCCGAAATTAAACTGTGCCATACGACCTCTCTTTCTTTCGGTTACTTATTAAGATAGTCATCAATTATTAATTTGAACCCATCGATTTAAAAAAGAGTGTTTTTAATTCATAGATAATAATTTTTTTTGTTGCGCTCGGCCGCACAAAGGTTTTGGATCGAGGCGTACCATTTGCACATTGAGGTCTAAAACCCGCGGAGAAAAACGCCCAGCGAAAAAACAGCCATCTGGGAATTAAAAATTATTTAGGTTCTCGATACAGCGCCAACGTGCCGCTACGGGCAATTTTTTTTATTCCCATCGGTTTGAGGAGATTGATCAGCGCTTTCAATTTTCCTTCATCTCCTGTAACCTCGATAATATAGTGCTCAGTGCCGACATCAATCACTTTGCAGCGAAAAATGTCTACAATTCGCAGAATTTCCGCCCGTAAATCCGGTCGCGCCTTCACACAGATCAAGGCCATTTCTCTTTTTACGGCCCTTGCTCCGGTCATATCGCGCAGTTTTATGACATTGATCAACTTTCTGAGCTGTTTTTCAATTTGTTCAATCACGGGCGGATTGGCCTTGGTGACAATCGTTATCCTGGATACCTTCGGGTCCATGGTTGGTGCAGTGCAAAGGCTTTCGATGTTGAATCCCTTACCGCTGAACAGCCCGGAAACCCTTGAGAGCACCCCCGGTTGATTATCGACCAGCATCGTCATGGTATGTTTTTTTTCTTCCATCAAAATGTCCCTATTCGAGCTTCTTTCATTTTTAAACTAACGTTTAACTCAGATTTAGAAAAAGTCATTCGGCAGTTATTTGTTATCTGTTTGCTGTTATTCCAATAACGAATAACCAATAACCAATTTATACCAGCAGCATCTCCGTGATGGGTGCGCCGGCCGGCACCATTGGATAAACACTTTCTTCACGATCGACCTTAAAATCCATAATGACCGGTCCGGAGGCGGCCAGGCCTTTCTTGAGCACCGCTTCAACGTCCTGGGGTTTAGTTGCTCTCAAACCAAGTGCCCCGTAAGCTTCGGCAAGTTTTACAAAATCCGGTGCGCAATCCATTCCCGTGCAGGCATAGCGTTTTTCATAAAATAATTCCTGCCACTGGCGGACCATCCCCAGATAGGCGTTATTGAGGATGACCACTTTGACCGGAAGGCCGCTTTGGACGGCGGTGGCCATTTCCTGTATGTTCATCTGGATACTGCCATCACCGGCAATGTCGATGACGAGCTTGTCCGGGCAAGCCATCTGGGCCCCGATGGCTGCCGGTAGGCCAAATCCCATGCAGCCGAGGCCACCGGATGTAATAAAATGGTTGGGCTGATCAAAATGATAATATTGAGCCGCCCACATCTGATTCTGGCCCACTTCGGTCGTAATGATGGCCTCGCCTTTGGTCAGCTCATAAAGCTTTTCAACTACGTACTGAGGCTTGAGCGTATCACCCTGTTCATACGCCAGCGGCTTCGTATTTTTCCATTCTTCAATTTGGTTCAACCAGCTCTTACATTTCTTTTCGATGTCGGTCAGATCAGTCTGTTCTATGAGTTGATTCAGGTGTTGCAAACTGATTTTGCAGTCTCCGACAATTGGAATCGTCACCGGTATATTTTTGCGAATTGAGGTCGGGTCAATGTCGATGTGGACAATTTTCGCTTGAGCCGCAAATGCGTCTGTTTTTCCGGTAACGCGGTCATCAAATCGGACACCGATGGCAATCAGCAGATCGCAAGCGCCGGTACTCATATTGGCGCGATAGGTACCATGCATGCCGAGCATGCCAAGCCACAACGGGTCTGTGCCAGGAAAGGTCCCTAGGCCCATTAACGAGGTTGTAACCGGTATGCGGACGTTGCGGGCAAATTGGGTCAATTCTGCAGCGGCCCCCGAAAGGATTACCCCGCCTCCGGCAAAAATAACCGGCCTTTGCGAAACTTTGATCAAATCGGCGACTTTTCTGAGCTGCTTCATATTGGGCTCGTAGGTCGGATTGTATGATTTTAGCTGAACCTCCTTGATGGGTTCGTAATCGATGACGGCTTTGGCAACATCTTTGGGAATATCGACCAGCACAGGGCCCGGACGGCCTGAGCGCGCCAGGTAGAATGCTTCTTTGATAATTCGGGGAAAAGCTTCAACCGATGGCACCAAATAGTTATGCTTGGTGCAGGGGCGGGTGATCCCTACGATATCAACTTCCTGGAAGGCGTCGTTGCCAATCAGCTGGGTCGGCACCTGGCCGGTAAGAACGACCATGGGTATGGAATCCATATAAGCTGAGGCAATCCCGGTAACCGTGTTGGTTGCACCCGGACCGGAGGTGACCAGGCAAACGCCTACTTTGTCGCCGGCGCGAGCGTAACCGTCGGCGGCGTGTACAGCGCCCTGTTCATGTCTAACCAGTATATGCCGAATATCGGTTTTAACCAGTTCATCATAAATATCGATCACAGCCCCTCCGGGGAATCCGAAGATCGTGTCGACGCCTTCTTCTTTAAGTATTTCCATTAATACTTGCGCACCGGTTAATTTCATTTTCTTGCCTCTTAGGTTTCATTGGAAAATTTTTTTATGCCATTTTACTAGACAACCCACGGGTTGTTCTCAAAAAAAAACCGTTATCAGTTTTGGGCTGATAACGGTTTTTGGTGTTTTATTTTAGCAGATTTAGGCCATTATCAACCCTTTGCTCCCCAGCCGCTAATAATAATGCCGCTGACGAGTACCAGAATAAGGCAAATAAGGTTGTTAATGGTGACTATTTTGTTCATCGTCGTCCGCTCAGATTGATTTTATACTACTGTGTAGCAGGATGCTGCTGGGTTGTCAAGTATTTTTAAAGAAGCTCCTTATAGTCACATTCTGTGGACAGGCAGGTTAAAAATGTGCCTTCTTTTTTGGTTGTTTTTTCTAGCAATATGGGGGCATCACACTGCGGACATTTTTTATTGATCGGTTTGTCCCATGTGGCGAATTCACACTTGGGAAATTGACTGCACCCGTAAAACAGTTTGCCGCGTTTGGAATGTCTTTCAACAATTTCTCCATCGCAATTTTTTTGCGGACATTTTATCCCGATTTTCTGGTTGGCGCCATTAGAATTGAGCGACTGAGTGTTTTTACAATCCGGATATGCACTGCATGCCAAAAATTCCCCGTAACGACCGCGTTTGACCACCATCGGGCTGCCGCATTTTTCGCAAACCTTATCGACAACTTCCTCAATATTGCTTTCCACAGGTTGGACGTTTCCGCGTTCGTCACGAATATAATCCCTGGAGTAGTTGCAATCCGGGTAACCGCTGCATGCCAGAAAATGACCGTTTTTACCGACCTTAATATTCAAGGGGCTGCCGCAATCCGGGCAATCGAGCCCTGTGGGCAACCCCACGCCTTTAACACTCAGCATATCTTTGGATGCTGATTCCAGATCCTCTTTAAAGGAACCAAAAAATTGAGACAGGATCTTGGCCGATTCCACTTCTGAAGATTCAACACGGTCCAGGTTTTCTTCCATCCGGGCGGTAAACTCCACGTCAACGATATCGGGAAAATTTTCAACCAGAAGATCATTGACGATAAAACCCAGCTCAGTCGGGCGAAAATATCGATTTTGCAGATTGGCGTATTCTTTTATGCGAATGGTCGACAAAATACTGGCATACGTACTGGGGCGGCCAATCCCATTTTCCTCAAGTTCTTTTACCAGAGAGGCTTCAGAGAACCGTGGCGGTGGCTGGGTAAAATGCTGCTTGGGCTCCAACTTCAAAAGCGTTAAGAACATTCCTTCCGTCAGGGGCGGCAAAATGGGTTTCTTATTCTGATCCTTTTCAGCTTTTTCGTCGGCGACTGACTTATACAGCGCCATAAAGCCTGAGAATTTCACCGTGGATCCGCTGGCACTGAATGTATAAGGGCCGGCTTCGATGGTGACCGAGACCTGATTGATAAGGGCCTGTTTCATCTGGGAGGCCACGAAGCGCTGCCAGATCAAACGGTATAAAGCCAGTTGATCCTTGGATAAATAAGAGGCCATTTCGTCAGGTGTGTTCCTGAGCACGGTCGGGCGAATGGCTTCGTGCGCATCCTGCACTTTTTTTCGGTTTTTAAAATACCGTGGTTTATCCAGCGCGTATTCGGTGCCAAATTTTTCCCGGATGACAGTTAAGGCCTCTTCTGCGGCCTCGCTGGCGATACGGGTCGAATCGGTTCGCATGTAAGTGATCAAGCCGACGGGTTCTCCCGGACCCAGCTCAATACCTTCGTAAAGCTGCTGGGCAATCAACATGGTCTTTTTAGCAGAAAAGCGCAATTTGCGTATGGCATCCTGCTGCAGCTTGCTGGTTGTAAAGGGTGGTAGCGGGTTTTTGCGGATTGTTTTTTCAGCTATTTTTTTTACAACAAATTTTGCACCATCCAGTTGGGCTAATATTGAATGCGCTTCTTTTTCATTGGGTATGTCGATTTTGGTATCATCTTTTTTAGCCAGTTTAGCCATAAACGGGGGAGGGGATTCACCTTCGAGATGCGCCGTGATCGACCAATACTCTTTAGATTCAAAGGCCTGGATGGCACGCTCTCTTTCGCAAATGATGCGCACAGCAACGGATTGCACCCGGCCGGCGCTCAAACCGCCTTTTACTTTGCGCCATAACAATGGCGAAATATGGTAGCCGACCAGGCGGTCGAGTATGCGCCGTGCCTGTTGGGCTTCATATTTGGGGCGGTCGAGAGACTCCGGTGATTCCATCGCCTTATGAATCGCATCTTTGGTGAGTTCGTGAAAAAGAACGCGATAAAACATGCGGTTCTTTTTTTTAAGTACTTCGGAAGCATGCCAAGCAATGGCCTCACCTTCACGATCCGGGTCAGGCGCCAGATATATATCGGTGGCATCACCGGCAGCTTGCTTTAAGGCTTTGATAACTTTTTGTTTACCGGGGATATTTTTGTATTGGGGCTTGAAGTCGTTTTCGATATCAATCCCCATTTCTTTGTTGGGTAGGTCTTTGATGTGGCCGACGGTTGCCGCGACATTATAATTCTGCCCCAAATACTTTTTAATCGTTTTGACTTTCGTCGGCGATTCCACAACTACAAGTGGTTTGGTCACGATCTCTCCTTGCGTTCGATTTGCCGTTTGATAGTTGCACGCGCTTAAAGACCGCATGTGCAACCTAGCGCTACACAAGATTTTCAATCAAATGCGGTTTACTTTGTGCTGACGCTTAAGGTTTCGGTTCCAAGATGGCAAAAAGCTTACCGGGCAGCTGCTGTACCATTCCCTTGAGCTCCAATTGCAGCAACAGGCTCAATAATATACCAGGCTCGATATTTGTTTTACGGATGATGGCATCGATATGCTCCGGATAAGGACTAAGCATTTGGTAAAGGTCCAATTCTTCCGGTGGCAGAAATGCCAACCTTGATTCGGTACTATTTTCCCCGGGTTCTGCTGGCGCGGACGCTTGTTCCATAAAAGCCGTCAGCTCTTCGAGGACATCCTGTGCATTTTCCACCAATTTAGCACCCTGTTTGATCAGAGTATGGGTACCGGTGCTTTTGAATGAATGGATGCTTCCGGGAACGGCAAATACCTCTCGATTTTGTTCTGCTGCCAGTCGCGCTGTGATCAGGGACCCGCTTTTACGCGAGGCCTCAACGACAATTGTTCCCATACTCATTCCACTGATGATTCGGTTCCGAATCGGAAAATTATGGGCTTCGGGTCTTGTGTCCAGCCCAAATTCTGATATGACAGCGCCCTGTTCTGATATTCGCTCAAACAGTCTGCGGTTTTCAGCCGGATAAATATTATTCAATCCGCTTCCAAGCACGGCAACGGTTTTGCCTTTACCTGCCAGGGCGCCCTGGTGGGCGGCGGTATCAATACCCAGTGCCATTCCGCTCACGATTGTAATATCAAATGCGGTCAGGTCTGCGCACAGGTTCCGGGTGGCCGAAATGCCGTATGCGGTTGCATTGCGTGAGCCAACCACAGCTATGCTCTGCTTTGCAGTCGCCAGATTACCGGAAACGTATAGCAGCGGCGGTGGATCCGGTATCTCCCGCAACAACATCGGATACGACGAATCTGTTAGCGTGATCAATGCGTATCCTTTTTGTTGAACTTGCTCGAGTTCCGCCCTGATCCCCTGCGGTGCCTTGAAATTTAGAATGGCGGTTGCCACATGCTTTGATATGCCCTCGACGGCCATTAGTTCAGGCGGCGTCATCTGAAAAACACGCTGCGGGGATCCAAATTGTTCTATCAACCGCTTAAACAAGTGGTTGCCGATGCCGGGGACATTTTTAAGACATAGCCACGGTAGAAGGTTATCCATCTCGTTAAAAACCCCCTGTGAAAGGGGGAGCAGTCGGGCGCAAACAAATTGTCATATCTGAGATAATTTTAAAGTCAGTTTATATCAATGTCAATTCGATATTCCTCTGTCCATAGCCTTCCAATATGAAAATTTTATATCGGGTTTATGGATAGCGTCATTGGGGATTGATCATTTCTTTTTTCCGCGTCCCTGCCAGGCCAGTAAGATGGGGCTTGCCACATAGATGGAAGAATATGTGCCTGCCAGGATGCCGACAATCAAGGCAAAGGCAAAATCGTGAATAATGCCCCCCCCGAGAACAAAAAGCGTAACCACGACCACAAGAGTCGTCAATGAGGTTAAAATTGTTCTGCTGAGGGTTTCGTTGATCGACCGGTTGACAACAAAATCCAGCGGTTTTTTATGAAATTTTTTCAGATTTTCACGGATACGATCAAAGACGATGATGGTGTCATTTAAGGAATAGCCCACGATTGTCAGCAACGCGGCGATAATCGGCAGGGTAAACTCCTTATCAAAAATAGAAAAGATGCCAATGGTAATGATAACATCATGCATCAACGCAACAATGGCTCCCATGGCGTATTTGAGTTCGAGAAACCAGAAAACCACCAACGTGACGAGCAGCGCCGCGCCGATCAGAAATGGAATGCTGACATGAAACAAATCGAAAAGATAGACCGCCCCGATAAGCGCGGCGGCAACCACACCGCTCAAAATCCATTTCAGTTCAAAGCGCCCGGATATGTAAATGGTTATAAACAGCAGGGCATAGAAGATGGCAAACAAGGCCTTTTCACGCAGATCTTTACCCACCTGAGGGCCTACCATTTCTACCCGCCGAATTTCCACTTCATTACCAGTGGATTCCTGCAGCGCATTTTTCAAATCCGCTCCGAAACCTTCACCGCTGCTGTATGAGATTTCTGTTCGAATGAGAAATTCATTGTCCAATTCCTGGCCGAATTGCTGCACAGACGATTTTCCCAGACCGATTGTGTTAAGGCCAGTTTTAATCGCATTGATTTGAACCGGTGTTTTAAACTTTATTTGGACCAATGTCCCGCCGGCAAAATCAATGCCAAGCCTGGGGCCACCATGAAAAATCAATGACAAAACACTAATAGCCACAAAAGCAAAAGACAGAACAAAGGCGATCTTCTTTTTACCGATAAAATCAATGTTGATGTCAGGTTTGATGAACCGCATGAAGTCTTCTCTTTCAATACCCGCTTGCGCCAGACGTGCGCTGCAGTGGTTGATGTTAACGGTGGAGCCTCAGGGCCCGACACCTGTTTAATTTCTGACGTTACGTACGGCTGCCACAACCGTCATTTTTCTGTCCGGAAAAACGGTTCCTTATTTAAATGCTGAGTGCTTTGGCTTTGCGGCCGGCCAGAATATAATTGAAAATCAGGCGCGACAGCACCAATGCGGTGAACATGCTGGCAATCACGCCCAGACTCAAGGTAACCGCGAATCCTTTTACGGGTCCGGTTCCGAATTGGAATAGCACGATGGCCGCAATCAAGGTGGTCACATTGGCATCGAGAATCGTCAAGGTGGCGCGATCAAAACCGGCGTCAACCGCGGCTCTGGGCGTACGTCCCAGGGCCAGTTCTTCCCGGATGCGCTCAAATATGATTACATTGGCATCCACGGCCATGCCAATCGTAAGGATAATGCCGGCGATCCCTGGAAGTGTTAAGGTGGCGCTGGCCGCTGCCAGCCCGGCGGCAATCAGAATAATATTCAATATCAGGGCTATATCAGCAATAATACCGGCGCCTTTGTAATACACCATCATGAACAGCACCACCAGGATTCCGCCGATCAGCATGGAAATTAGCCCTTTGCGAATCGAGTCAGCCCCGAGTGAAGGGCCCACTGTGCGTTCCTCCAATATGTTAACCGGAGCCGGCAGGGCACCGGCCCGTAGCACAATGGCCAGGTCTTTGGCTTCTTCAAGGGTAAAATTACCTGTGATGCGTGCCTGGCCGCCGGCAATCTTTTCCTGAATGACAGGTGCCGAAGCCACTGTATTATCGAGAACGATTGCCAGCCGTTTGTTCACATTTTCGCCTGTGATGCGTTCAAAATCCCGCGCCCCTTTTTTATCGAAATTAATGGACACAAAAG
>CAZJHF010000029.1:0-16201 GCA_964545505.1 uncultured Desulfobacterales bacterium
ATTTTATTACATAATCAGGTTTCTATGTCTAGATTTATTTTGAGATAGGTTCTAAATATAATAAACAGGCGGATGCAGTAAATTTCACCGGTGGTTGCCCGAAAATTGGAAGACAAACACCATGATTTGGCTAAGATCCTTTAAAACGGGCACTCAGGTCAAAACGAAAGGAGGAGGAAGATGTTTAAAGAATTCAAAGAATTTGCCATGCGGGGCAATGTGGTGGACATGGCCGTTGGTATTATCATTGGTGCTGCCTTTGGCACTATTGTCAAATCACTGGTTGCCGACGTTCTGATGCCGCCTATCGGCATGTTACTTGGCAATGTAGATTTTTCTAATCTGTTTGCCGTTATCAAACAGGGGTCGGTTGCCGGCCCGTTTGCCACGGTGGCAGAAGCGCAAAAAGCAGGGGCCGTTACCGTCAATTATGGTATGTTCATCAATACGATCATCAGCTTTTTGATCGTTGCTTTTGCTATTTTTATGGTCATCAAAGGACTCAACAATATGAAACGAGAAGAAGAAGCGCCACCTGAGGAACCCACCACCAAGGAATGCCCGCATTGTTTTTCAGAAATACCCATCAAAGCAACACGCTGTGGCTTTTGCACCTCGGACATAAGTTCAGCATAGGCTAAAGGCGAATTTGGGGATTCAGCGCTGTAAATCAGCGCCGGCTTCAGCGAAATATCTTTAGTTGACATGTATCGGGGATGGCTTCGGAAATTGATTCTAAAACCGCCATCCCCGATTCAGTTCTGACGGACTGCCTCAATTTTGCCGGACGCGGCGGATTTCATGGGCCAGATCCGGGTATTCAATTTTTAATTTGCCTTTAACGCTGCTTCTGTGTAAAATTTTGATAACTTATGCCGCCCGCCAAATTAGGATCGTATTTGTTCGGTACTTAAATTGGCGTTCAACCCCTGATCTTAGTACTGCAGATGAAGGTCATAAAAAAATCACCCCTCTTAATCAGTCTGATGCTTCTTGCTGCATTGACGGCGTTCGCCGAAGCCGATGAGCCTACAAACAAGCTTGGATGGCGAACGCTTGACAAGGGACTTGAATTGGGCACCTTTCGGTCTCCAATGCCAGCCGAAATCGGTGATTCGCTGATAAGAGTGCTGCGAATTGATCCCAAGCATTACCGTCTGCGGTTGCTCAATACTTCGGCCATCCCAAATGGTTCTCCGATAACGCCAAAACAATGGTGCCAGCAAAACGGGCTGACGGCTGTTATCAACGCCAGCATGTACCAGACCGATTATAAAACAAGCGTATCTTTAATGCGCAAAAAAGGGCACGTCAATAACCCGCGCCTGTCAAAAGATATGGCCATCCTTGCATTCGACCGTTTGGATAGCAGTGTTTCAGAAGTTAAAATTATTGACCGCAGGTGTGAAGATTTTGAATTTTGGAAAAAAAAATATGCAACCCTGGTTCAGAGTATCCGGATGATATCGTGCACCGGAAAAAATGTCTGGAAGCAGCAGCCGCGACGCTGGAGCACTTCGGCTATCGGCATGGATGAGAAAAATAATGTTTTATTCATTCATGTGCGCTCATTGTACAGCACCCATGATTTGATCAATATCTTGAAGGTTCTTCCCCTGAACATCTCGCGCAGCATGTATACCGAGGGCGGTCCCCAGGCCCAGTTATACATCACGGTTTCGAATCAAAAATTTGAGTTCGTTGGAAGTTATGAGGTTGGCTCAAGCGATGCAAATAAAGGATCATTATCATGGCCCCTTCCCAACGTGATCGGCATATCAAAGCGCCACCCAGAGCCCGATCAATAGACGCTATTCAAACTCACCTGGCCATTTTTCCGTAATAAAGGTATTGATATTTAGCCGGGCTTCATCTATGAATTAAAAGTGCAACCAAAGGAACAAAATACCGGCATCACAGCTTAATATCGACCTAACAAATTAAAATTTATATACATATCATTTTATCAAAATGCCAAAAGCCACCGACCAGTATAATTTGGCCGTCCTCAATCCAGGCCTTGCCAAAGAATGGCACCCGACGCGCAACGGGGATTTAAATCCCCGAAACGTGACACCCGGGTCGGGTCGCAAAATATGGTGGATTTGTAGCAGCGGGCACGAATGGCAGGCGCCTGTATACAGCAGAAGCCGCGGTAGCAGTTGTCCGTTTTGCCATAGATCCTCGGCGGCCGATGATAATGAAATGTTAATCGCCAACACGGATCTCACCAAACAATGGCATTTGACAAAAAATAGCGGATTGAACCTGAGAAATTTGCCAGCGGGCTTCAAAAAGAAAGTGTGGTGGATCTGTGAAGAGGGTCACGAGTGGGAAGCCACGGTCAAAGCAAGAATGAAGGGCAGCGGGTGCCCGCAATGCCATAAACCGCAAAATCAAGAAGATTTAAGAAAAGAGGAGTCTTCAGCGCGGGCTTCCGGGAAAAGCTATGGAACACATAAATACCGTGCACGCCAGCCATCGATTTCACAGTCCAGCGCCGCAACCGGATTTAGAAAAAATAAGCGCTATAGTCATCGGGCGACCGTCATTATCGAAGATATAAATTCCGGTTCGTTGAGCTATGCACAGACCAAGGATTTCAGCAACGATGGTATGCTATTGGAATCAGCAGTTTCCATTAAACCCGGTACCCGGGTAAAAATAAAATTTGATACTCAACCCTTCAAATCAGCACCAAAAACTTACAACTCGGTTGTCAGGTGGTGCAAAGAAGAAACCGATGAAAGCGCCATGCACAATTACGGAATCGGTGTAAAGTTCATTTAACCAGAAAACCCGGCGTTGGTCTGCCACCGAATCAACTAAAATATGACGTGGTCTCAGTTTGTGAAGCAACAGTTTGAGATATATAACATTTTTGGCTGTAAGCGAACGGATCAAATGACGGAATACATAATTAAACCTAAAGTTTAAGCAACTAATTCCGATATTAAGACTACACCTTAAATTTGCGCAAGCAGGTTCATGTTACGGGAGATTGTAATGAAGGACCTTATTTCTCAGGGCTTATTGCTGTTTTCAGAAATCGGCGTCATCGTTGTGATGTTAATTATCATCACCAGAGAGCGCAAAAAAAGAAAAGCAGAAGAAAAGAAAAATAAACGGCCCGCGCATCACAGCACAGTGCCCGAAACACAAACACTGTACCTGGATTGAGCGCTGACACAATCGAGCCTAAATTCATCGATTCACCTTATACAAGGGCAGCACCCCGATTGGGGGTACTGCTTTTTTTATTAAATCATATGCCTGTGACGGCAACCGGCATGTCCGTGCGGAATGAACTACGCTTATGAATTGCCCGAAATGCGGTTTTGAACAGGCGCTGGAAGGTCCTGAATGCCAAAAATGTGGTCTTATTTTTTCTAAATATATAAAAATATTAGACAAAAAGACCAAATCGACTGTTTATAATACCGTTGCAGCACCAAAAATCAATGACCACCGGGAATTTATAAAAAACCTGTTTTTTCATGTTAATACAGAAACCAATCCATTGATATTGGCCGGCCGCTGCCTTGTATTTATTATCATTTTGATGTGGAGTTTTAAGTTTGTCCTCACCCCTATGAAAAGCCAGTATGCAATGGAATCTTTCTGGCATCTGGTCAACCTGCCCTTTCATGAAGCCGGCCACCTTATTTTTAGACCTTTTGGCCGACTGATGACCTCGCTGGGCGGAAGCCTCGGTCAGCTGCTGATACCGCTGGTATGCCTGGTTGTATTTTTAATCAAAACCCGTGATACATTTGCTGCTGCATTTGCCCTGTGGTGGTTTGGCGAAAATTTTTTGGACCTCGCCCCTTACATCAATGATGCCCGATCGCTTACCCTGCCGCTTTTGGGCGGCAATACCGGCCGCACATCCCCGTACGGCTTTCACGATTGGGAATTTATCCTTAAAGAAACCGGCTGGATCAAACACGACCATGCGCTGGCCCATTTTACGCACACACTGGGTTGTCTTTTAATGATATTCGCTCTTGTATGGGCCGGATATATCCTTTATAAGCAATATCGATATAAAAATGCCTCCGATTGAGCCGATCGCGATTGCATGTTAACATGTTTTCGCATAACTGGCTGACCCAAAAATATTAAACCTAAATTCGTATGCCGTTTCTCACCCGATTTAGAAAGGATTAAGAAATGAGAAATACGTTCCTATTTATCTGCATAACCGCATATATCGTATTTACAGTGGCTTGTTCGGGGACGATGAAAGGTGTCGATCGGTATTCGGGCAAGCGCGTCTACTTTGACTATCAGGATGAAAAATTAGGATCCGCGCAACTGCAGTTAACCATGCCGGATGGAGAGCATTTTATGGGCAAGCTCCTTGAAGAACCGGCGGCGCGGCAATCGGGCCAAGAATACCCGGCGATTGAACAATTCGTTGGAAACTCGGAGGCGCACCTATTTGGTGACCGTGGTACGGAGATGAGGTGCAAATTTAGACTTTCTGATCGTATCGTGGGATTTAAAAGTGGTGGTTTCGGACTGTGCGAAACTTCCGAGGGCCATGTGATTGATATTTTTACGCGCTAAAAAGACCGGGTGCGTGAATATGAAAGTGTGTGCTTCATACCACCATAAAGCCAACTCAGCGCTACTTTTAAGCTGGATCTCGAAATGAAAAACTTCTATGCAAAAATTGAACAGAGCAGAAAAACCGGTGAAATCGAATTTTTCATAATGGAACGCCGTGCGGATTGCGTGATCAGCGCAATGCCTGTTAAAGACGGCATCCTGAATCCGTTTGGCACCGTGCACGCCGGAGCCCTTGTATGGCTGGCCGATGTAACCGCAACTGTTTTGGCGTTATCGCAAGTCGAATTGAGTCCGGATGGCAGGGGTTTCCCGCTGGCCATCAACATAAACACCCATCTGCTGGGCAACCAACAGGAAGGAGAAATCAGAGCCGAAGCCCGGTTTGTGCGTCAGGGAAAACGGGTTACCGTTGTGCGCACCCGCGTAACCGGAGCTCAAGAGCGACTTTTAGCCGAAGTTACCACAACCCACATACCCGCCATCTGAAAAACCACTTCGATCGTATTTTTGACAGCGCGATGACGATCGGCGCTGTTAGCGCCTGTTGTTAAATCGGCTTACACAACCCGTAAACCTGTCAGGAGCAGCCATTAAAGATGAGGATTTCTGATTTGTCATTCAAGACTACGATCGGGTTTTAAGGCTTTGGAAACGGTGTGAAGGCATCGGGCTCAGTCAAGCGGATTCTAAGCCTAATCTCAGTGCCTATCTGAAACGCAATCCCGGGTTGTGTTTCGTGGCCAAAAATCCGATCAGGATTGTCGGGGCGGTTTTGTGCGGGCATGATGGTCGCCGAGGCTATCTGCATCACCTGGCGGTACACCCCGATTATCGACATCAGGGAATCGGTCGATCGCTGGTTGAAAAATGCATTTTTGCGCTTCGGTCTCTTGGAATTCAAAAATGCCATCTGTTCATATTTAACAGTAATACTACCGCCATCCGATTCTGGCAAAAAATGGGTTGGACGTATCGAACCGATATTGGTGTGATATCTAAAAAAATCGATTCCATTGGCAATTAAAATTAAATAACCGTGAGCGGCAAAGCAAAGCCATGGAAATGACGCGTTGGGAAAGTGGTTTGTTAATCGCGACAGCAAGGCCAGGCGCAACATTGCCAGGATTGAGCAACGCCTGGCAGAGCTGCCTGCAGGCTTAATCACGGATGTATTGGAGTTGGGCTGCGGCATCGGTAGCGTGGCGGCCTTTCTGGCACAAAATTATAACATGCGCGTATGGGGCACGGATACCGATCCGCTGCAGATTCAAATCGCGCGACATCGGCACCCGGAAACGGCTCATCTCACCTTCCGGGTGGAAAATGCCGCAAAGCTCTCATTTAAGGATGCCCACTTCGATCTGGTCGTATCGCAGAACGTTTTCCATCACATGGCCAAATGGCAGACGGCTGCGAGTGAAATCGCCCGGGTATTAAAGCCGGGCGGTTATTTGCTGTGGGTTGACCTGGCCTTTCCCAGATGGATTGCACAGCCTTTTAAGCCGCTGGTTAAGCGGCACGGCCTGTATTGCATTTCCGAGGCTGAATCTGTATTTAAACACCAGGGCTTTGAGCAGCTCTTCCATCGCAGCCGGATGCATGGGCTTTTTTCGCAACATCATATTGTCTGGCAAAAAAAGGACTAAAATGATCGAACAAAACAAAAACATAAAAGTGGCGGTTGTCCAGGCGGCGCCGGTACTATTTGACCGTGAGGCCTCGGTGGAAAAAGCCTGTGGTTTGATCGAGCAGGCCGCCGCGCAGGATGCTCAATTCGTTTTGTTTCCCGAAGCGTATATCCCGGCCTACCCGCGGGGTTTGGCCTTCGGTACGGTGGTGGGCGCCCGCAGCCCGGTGGGCCGCAGGGTCTGGCAACGCTACTGGGAAAACACGGTCGAAGTCCCGGGCCCCACAACTCAGAAATTGGCAGCGGCTGCGAAAAAGGCTCGGATCTATCTGGCGATAGGCATCATTGAGCGTGACATGCAGCGCAGCACCGGTACGCTGTACTGCACCCTATTGTACTTTGGGCCCGATGGTCGGCTTCTGGGCAAACACCAAAAACTTAAACCCACTGCAGGCGAGCGCCTGATTTGGGGTGAAGGCGATGGCAGTACACTTACCGTTATAGAAACCGACATCGGAAAGATAGGTGGGCTGATCTGCTGGGAAAATTATATGCCCCTGGCACGCATGGCCATATACAACAAAGGGGTCGACATATACCTGGCGCCGACGGCCGACGCTCGCGACACCTGGCAAGCCACCCTGCGGCATATCGCCTGTGAGGGCCGCTGTTTTGTCCTGGGATGTAATCAATATATGACAAAAGACATGTATCCGGATGATCTGAAGGACTTGAAGGAATTAAATGCACAGCCTGAAATCATGTGCCGTGGCGGCAGTGCAATCATCTCACCGCTTGGAAAAGTATTAGCGGGCCCGTTATATGACCAGGAAGGCATCTTATTTGCCGAGCTGGATTTGGGCGCTATCACCCGCAGTAAATTCGATTTTGACGTGGTGGGGCATTACGCCCGTCCGGATGTTTTTCAGTTGCGTGTTAATGAAAAACCGCATAGGTCAGTGATTTCGGACGGTAAAAAATGATGGAATGGAGCTTTTTTATTAAGGGCCTGATCATCGGTTTTTCGATCGCCGCACCGGTGGGGCCCATCGGCGTCCTATGCATTCAGCGGACCTTGTCAGATGGCAATGTTCAGGGATTGGTCACCGGATTAGGAGCGGCCACCGCCGATGCCATTTACGGCTGCATTGCCGCTTTTGGTTTAACATTGATTTCCGATTTCCTCGTCGATCAGTCCTTCTGGTTTAGATTGATCGGAGGCCTTTTTCTTTGTTATCTGGGAATACGCGCATTTTCCAGGAAGCCGTCTTCGCTGAGTATTTCTTTGACAAACAGCACTGCGCTTTCAGCATACGGCACCACCTTTTTGCTAACCCTCACGAACCCGATGACGATTCTGTTTTTTGCCGGCATATTTGCCGGCCTGGGCGTCGTCAGTGATTCTGCCCATTATGCATCAGCAGGCCTGATGGTCACGGGTGTCTTTTTGGGCTCCGCCGCCTGGTGGCTGATCTTAAGCGGCATAACCGGCATTTTTCGCCACAAAATCAGCGAGGGCAAACTGGCGCTGGTGAATAAGATTTCCGGAGTCATCATTCTGGCCTTTGGTGTAGCGGCGCTTGTTAGTATTGTTATTTAGATTTAAGGTTGCAGGTATCAAAAAGTGTTCAGGTGCCAGGTGTCAGAGCACTGCGTGTTACACCGAGACCAGAAATCTCTCTGGAACTATTTTAAGCCCATAGGCTTTGAGGACAACTGAGGCCTTTCGGGCCAATTGCTGACACCCGAAACCTGAAACCTGAAACCTTGAAGTGAGCGGCAGGCCACCAGCAACAAGAAGCAAGAAGCCAGTATCCAGTAGCAAGTGGCAGAGGCTTGTAAGCTTTAAACCCGGAACCTTAAACAAACCATTTGAGAGGTAATCGTTATGGAAACAATAGAGGTAGCGCCGGTCAAAGCGAGCATTTCCCATGCAGAATTTCAAAAAGTCGATATTCGCGTCGGGACCATTGAAAGCGTTGATCCTGTTGAAAAGGCTGACAAACTCGTCAAACTGAGCGTCAACTTTGGAAATCATCGACGCCAGATACTGGCCGGTATCAAAGCCGAGCGCGCTAATCCGGGCGAAATTATTGGTCGCCAGGCATTATTCGTGGTCAATCTTGAGCCGCGGGAAATGATGGGCGAAGTGTCTGAGGGTATGTTGTTTGATCTGGGTTATGCCGATGACATTACGCCGGTTCTGGCCGTTCCGGAGCGACCGGTCCCCGATGGTGTTCGGGCAGGATGATGGATATTCACATCAGACCGGCCAGGCGTGAAGATGCCAAATTTATGGCCTGGCTGATACTCACAGCCGGAAGAGCACACGTCACCAGGGGAATCTGGGAAGTTATCCTGGATGGAACGGAGCAAGAAAATTTTAAATTCCTGTCTCTACTGGCGGTAACCGCCATACCGCATCTCTTTCATTACTCTTGCTACCTGGTCGCAGAATCAGATGGCCGGCCAGCGGCAGGACTGGGTGGCTACGACCCGATCAGTCTGGGTTACCCGGCGCTGCAACAGGCCATGCCGGAAGTTTTCAGACAGCTGGAGCAGCCGGGTCCGGATCCGCATGCCCAAAAACGCGCTGAGCGCGTCCTGTGCTGCATACCCGACGATGCCCAGGATGCCTGGATCATTGACAGCGTGGCCACCTTACCTGAATATCGTCGCAAAGGAATCGTCGACCGGCTGCTCGCGGCCATTATTGAAAAAGGCCGCCAAAAAGGATTCCGGCGGGCTCAGATCAACCTGTACATCGGTAACCGATCCGCTCAGCGTGCTTATGAAAAACATGGATTTAAAATTGTGGATCAAAAATGTCATCCGGATTTTGAGGCTGAAATTGGCTCACCGGGGATGGCGCGCATGTTGAGAAATCTTTGAAAATACAAACAAATCAGAATAGAAAATGCTCGTGAAGGCTTGATTTTACAAGATCAAGAACAAAAAGATGACTAGAATATGACTTGACACACCCGGATCAATGTGATTCAGATACGGCAGTTGTGCCTTTTTCATTTCTTAACTAGAGGGAAACATGGCCACTTGGATCTGGATCTTCATTATTCTGGCCGGGGGCCTGTTTGCTCTGAAAATTATATATGTCCTTAGCATTGCCCTGGTTCTGCCCGTCACCCAGGGCGCCCTTTATGTTTCAACTTCGCGAACAAAAATAAGCGCCTTTATCAATGCGGTACCCATGAGAGCTGACCAGAAGCTCGTCGATTTGGGTTGTGGTGATGGCCGCGTGCTAAGAAAAGCGCTAAAGCGATATGGGGTTCGTACAGTCGGATATGAAATCAATCCGCTGGCCTATCTGAAGGCCCGAATATTTTCTTTCGGTTCCAGCAAAATTAAAATCAGGCGTCAAAATTTTTGGGAAGCAGACCTTTCGGATGCAGATGTGGTTTTTTGTTACCTTTATCCGGATGTCATGAAAAGATTGGCCGTCAAGCTTGCCGCCGGTCTGAAGCCCGGCGCCGTCATTGTTTCTAGCAATTTTTCCCTGCCGGGATGGGTTCCCAGCAAAATTGTAAAGCTGAAACACAGTTTGCACAATGATCCCATTTTCATATACCGTATCAAAATCGGGCAATCATGATAACGCAGGCGTGCTTCTGTTTAATCGACATTCAAGGCTATGGAATATTCATTTGCAATTGCTGAAGATGAAATACGGATCAAACAGATTCTGATCGCAAGCGGCCTTGAACACAGGGATATCAACGCTTCGCAGCTGCAGCATTTTTTAAAAGTGCATGACAAAAACGCTTCAACGATAAGCGGTGTCGTGGGCCTTGAACTGAAAGGCAACGTCGGGCTGCTGCGGTCCCTGGCAGTTGCCGCGGCATATCGCCGGCTGGGATTGGCAACCCAGCTGGTCAGTAAAATAGAAGCTTACGCCCGGTCAAAAAATATAGACACCCTTTATCTGCTGACGTTAACAGCTAAAGATTTTTTTAGTGCAAGGGGGTATCATAAAACCGATCGCAAATCGGTGCCCCCTGCCCTGCAGGAAACAACAGAATTTAATGGCCTTTGCCCGCAAACGGCGGTGTGCATGAAAAAGCACCTCTGATTTGGCTGCTGAACAATAATGGATGGCTGCAATTCATCCGGCTGTACTGGGAAACGCAAGAGGAGACTCATGAAGCAAGATATTTTGCTGAAAATGCAAAAGGGGGTGTATTATCCGGGAAATCATCTGGGCAACAGAAAGGATCTGAATATTCTGGTGACCGAAGGATTTGTGGAGCCTATGGAAGGTTCCTTTGTTTGCGGTCCCAACAACCAACCATCCTATTGTTTAACCGATAAAGGCTGTCGCGAAAAAAGAAACAATAACCGCTAAGCAGACATGGTTTCCTTTTTTTCAAACACCGAAACAATGCTAAAATCCCTGAAGCGTTTGACGAATCATTCAATTCGGCCTACCTTATAATCAAATTTCCATGTGCAAAAAATTGCAGAAACGATGATCTTATGAATCCTGATGTGGATCAGCTGGAATCAATTTCTACCGACTTGATCGATGCGCTGCGCCCCTTAAAATTCGGGCCGCCCATCAGTCATGTCTACAACCCCCTTGAATACGCCCGGGAATCTTTAAGGCAATATCACACAAAATTTGCCTCCGCTCCCAAGGAGGTATTGTTTCTGGGGATGAATCCGGGACCCTGGGGCATGGCTCAGACCGGTATTCCCTTTGGCGAAATCCAGTCCGTTAGAAACTGGATGAAGATTCAAGCCCCGGTTGGCTCCCCTGAAAATACACATCCTAAAAGACCGGTGCTGGGTTTTGCCTGCACCAAAAGAGAAGTCAGCGGGCAACGGCTCTGGGGGTGGGCTCAAAAAACGTATGATACACCCGGTCGATTTTTCAAGCGCTTTTTTGTCGCCAACTACTGCCCCCTGATCTTCATTGAAACCAGCGGGCGCAACCGGACACCGGACCAAATTCGGGTGGCCGAACGCAGGCCGTTGCTGGAAATATGCGACCGGGCCCTTAACCGCACCATCGAATACTTTAAGCCGCGCTATGTTGTGGGTGTCGGCAAATTCGCAGAAAAGCGTGCAAAAACTGCCCTGGGTCAGCACAACGTAAAAATCGGCATGATTGCCCACCCGTCTCCTGCCAACCCGCAGGCCAATCGCGGGTGGGAGCCGTTGATTGAAAAACAGCTTGCAGAGCTGGGAATAAAAATGGGTTCAAATAAATAGATGCAGTAATGGAGTGTTGGAGTATTGGAGTATTGATTTTTTTTCACCACTCCAACACTCCAGCACTCCATCACTCCGGTATCAAGATAAATTTTATGACTTGTAACCTGAAATATATCAGCGCCCTTTTTTTGCTTATCGGGCTATTGGGTTGTGCCACCGCCACGGTTTATTATCCGGGCAAAAATTCGGCCGATCTCACAGCAGTGGAACAGCAAGCAAAGGCCCAGGAATACTGGGAAAATGTAAAACGGCTTGAGTGGGAACTCACTGCGCTGGGTCCTGCGGTTGAACCGATAGAGGCCCGACGGGCAGCTGCAACCGCCATCCGTGAGTCGGCGATTCTGGCCGAAGAATATCAACTGGTGCGCCCGGCGGTGGCCCATAATTTATTGATCGCTATCGGTATTAAAGATCGTGGGCTGTGCTATCAGTGGGCAGAGGATCTGATGAAACGTCTTGAAGCACTTGAGCTAAAAAGCTTTCAGCTCCACTGGGCGGTGGCGTATCGCGGCAGCAATCTGCGCGAACACAACTGCGTGGTGATCACCGCTGCCGGGCAGCCCTTTTCTAAAGGCATCCTGTTCGACCCCTGGCGGCATTCGGGAAACCTTTACTGGACGCCGGTTGTCAAAGATAGCTATCCGTGGGAGATCCTGCCGCCTACCCAATGGTGAAAACAGTTTGAGAAATTTGAGACGACCGATTTTCTAAGGTTGTACACCTCAGCTCGGAGCATGTTGAGCGAAATATCAGGTACCCAATTTCATGTCACAACCACCCAAGGATATGTTTGCGCGCATTCAGGCCGCTAAAAAGCGTATCAGCAGCCAGGCCCATGTCACCCCGGTTATGACATCAGGCACGCTCGATAAAAGAGTGGGCGCAGCGGTCTTTCTGAAATGTGAAAATTATCAGCGCGTGGGAGCCTTTAAATTCAGAGGGGCATACAATGCCATGTCCCAGCTCTGCGAAAAAGATCGCAAGCGTGGCGTTATTACGCATTCTTCCGGAAATCACGCCCAGGCCATCGCTCTGGTCGGGCGGCTATTGGGCGTGCAAACAACCATCGTCATGCCGCAAGATGCGCCGGCCATTAAACGCGCCGCCACGGCAGCGTATGGGGCCACCATTGTTGATTATGACCCCGTCAAAAGCACCCGCGAAAAAATTTCCCATGATCTTAAATCGAAGCACGGTTACAAGCTGATCCCTCCCTATGATCACATCGATATCGTTGCCGGACAGGGAACCGCAGCACTTGAGATTTTCGATCAGGTCGAATCGATAGACGCACTGCTGGTGCCGTGCGGCGGAGGTGGTTTGCTAAGTGGCTCGGCCATTGCGGCGAAAAGAATGAATCCCACCTGCCAGATCATCGGCATAGAACCGCAATTAGCCGACGATGCCACCCGTTCCTTTCAAACCGGCAAACTGCACACCGTCAAAAATCCCCCTACCATCGCCGATGGGACCCGCACGCCCTCCTTGGGGGAAAAAGTTACCTTCCCGCTGATACTTAAATATGTGGATGATATGAAAACCGTATCGGAAGCAGCGATTATCGCCGCTGTTCAATTCCTATTTTATCGCATGAAGCTGGTCGTTGAGCCTTCGGGCGCTCTGGGTGTGGCAGCGCTTTTAAGCGGCAGCGTAAAGCCGCAGGGACGCGTGGGTGTCATCCTCAGCGGCGGAAACATCGACGGCCCCACCATGAAGATGATTCTGGACGCATAGGTTCGGGGTTCTACGTTCAGGGTGTGGGGTTGACAGGGTTGGCTTCCTCGAATTGATCAAATCAGACCTAGTGGGCAGGAACGGAAATATTCGAAAAACATAAAGATATCTGTATCCGTTGCAAAATTTTGATGGGAAGCCTATATTCGAATAAATATCTTGAACAATATCCGATTCTGAAGGAAAAACAGTGTAAATCATTGTTACAAAAGGAAGGGGTTCATGATCCAACCTAGGGCATCCGCAAAACCTTCCGCTTACCGCTGGGTCGTCTTCGGTCTGCTGGCCTTTGGTTATCTGTTGGTATACTTTCACCGACTCTGCCCCGCGGTGGTGGCCCTGGAGATGCAAACCGACCTCCAAACCAGCGGCGCTTTGCTGGGTTTTTTGGCAGCCGCTTATTTTTATCCATACGCCTTGATGCAGCTGCCTTCCGGTCTGCTTTCCGACTCCTGGGGCCCGCGCAAAACCATCACTGTCTTTTTTGCGCTGGCCGGAGCCGCTTCCATTTTTTTGGGCATGGTCGGTTCACTGGGATGGGCAATCCTGGCTCGTATCCTGGTGGGATTTGGTGTAGCGATGCTTTTTGTACCCACCATGAAAGTAATGACCAATTGGTTCAAACCTGAAGAATTCGCCCGGATGACCGGAATACTCATGGCTGTTGGCGGACTGGGCGCGTATACAGCTTCCAGGCCACTAGCCTGGTTAAGTGACATCTTGGGCTGGCGGGGTAGCTTTGTGGCCATCGGAGCCGTAACCCTAGCAGTGGCGGTGGCGATTTGGTTCCTGGTGCGCAATACGCCCCAGGACAAGGGACTTCCAGCGGTTAACCGATCGGCTAAGGACAATGACGGAAAGACCGAGACGATCGGTCTGGCCCAGGGCATGAAGATGGTGCTTTCCTCGGGATCATTCTGGATTCTGGCGTCTTGGTTTTTCTTTTCGTTTTGTATATTTTTCAGCTTTGGGGGACTTTGGGGCGGACCTTATCTGATGCACGTCTATGGTCTTAGCAAAGCTGAGACCGGCAACATACTCGGTATGCTGGCCTTGGCTATGATAGTGGGAAGCCCTTTTTTAAGCTGGCTGTCAGACAAGGTATTTCGCTCTCGAAAGAAGGTCATCGTTATGGCAGCGATCATTACGCTGGGCCTCACAATTCCGCTGGCCTTCTTTACCGATACAATGAACCGGCCGGCCCTGTATCTCCTGTGCTTCCTTCTGGGATTGTTCAACAGCGCCGTGGTGGTGGTAGCCTTCACTTCGGCTAAGGAATTGTTTCCGGTTGAAATTGCTGGCACCTCAGTGGGATTGGCGAATCTATTTCCTTTCCTGGGGGGTGCGGTGGCACCTCCAATTTTAGGGGCCATTTTAGAGGCCCAGGAAAAAACCGCTATAGGGTACTCTGCCCAAGCGTACTCCAAGGCTTTTTTGTTATACTTTTTATTTGCCTTAATCGCTTTGGGGTTTGCGTGCTTTATCACTGAGACCATGGAAATCACCTCTGATTAATCCATCCAAAAAGTTGCGATATCATATATCCAGGCAATTATTTAAATAACATACCGATCTCAATCAAGTCATAATAGAAATTTTCGGCCTCTGTCCACTGGCCTTTAGCTGCTGCCCCTTACAGTCACAAATCGAAACCCAAAGAGGATTGACTTAAAGCTCGTCGTGCATAGCTTTTTGGACATTCAATTTACAGAAATCACGCGCATTCTAATGCTAAAAAGGAGATCTCAGATGAACTTACAGGCCCAACTTGATGAATATAAGGCCAATTTTAAAAAAACGGCCCCGGCCGATGTCCAAAAGACGATGCATCAGGCCGCTGAAGAACTGCGAAACTCGGGAATCCTGGAGCGGACCCCAAAAATAGGCGCTAAAGCACCGTATTTCACACTGGAAAACGCCGAAGGCCGGCAGGTGCAATCAGAAGATATCCTCTCGCAACGGACCATGGTTCTGACCTTTTACCGCGGGCGTTGGTGACCGTATTGCAATATTGAGCTGGAGGCTCTGCAAAACTATATGGCCAGGTTCAATGCGCTGGGAGCAAATCTGGTAGCCATATCACCCCAGATTACCAAATTCAGCCGCACCTTAAAAAAATCCAAAAAACTGACATTTGAAATTCTCGGTGATCCGGGCAATCAGGTTGCCCGTCAATTCGGACTGGTGCATAGCGTGCCGGAATATTTACGACCCGTTTATCTGCAGTTCGGCATTGACCTGCCTCGATATAACGCAGACGATTCCTGGACATTACCCCTGGCGGCCCGATTCATTATTGACCGGGAGGCGGTTATACGATACGCAGAAACCGATACCGATTATCGGGTAAGGCCCGAACCGGAACATACGCTCAAGGCACTGGAGGCTCTACAAACCTGAACTAAGAACCCGTTGGCGATCTTTTATATGCTCATAAATATTCGGGCGAACTTCAGGCATTAACTGAATTTTGCCCGAGATGGTTATTATCCATAGATAGTGATGGATAATTGAGTTTATTTGACTTATTTGCATAATTGATGACAAAAAAAATATCGTTTCTTATTAATTTTCATGCAAAATTCAGACATTAACTGAATTTTGCACAAGTTGGAGGCTTTCATATGCAAGGCACTTAAGGACGAGGCTATAGTCTGCTATGCCTCATTCTTAATAACGCAGCAGATGGATGCCTCCGGCTTGCCCATCGAGTGAAAATTAATGAGATTAAATGGTTATTATCCATAGATAGTGATGGATAATTGAGTTTACTTGACTTATTTGCATAATTGATGACAAAAAAAATAAATATCGTTTCTTATTAATTTTCATGCAAAATTCAGACAAAAAATGAAAATTTATACCGGCACCGGAGACAAAGGCAAAACCAGCTTATTCAGCGGGGATCGCGTATCAAAAGCGGACGCCCGGATCGACGCCTGTGGTGATCTGGATGAGCTCAACTCGATTCTGGGCGCCCTCGCCGCCCCTCTTGCCACCACTCGGCACCGCCGGTCGTGAGCGGGAGCGACA
>CAZJHF010000029.1:16211-17124 GCA_964545505.1 uncultured Desulfobacterales bacterium
CCCATCTTGCCACCGAAGAAAAACGGGTTGCCGAGCTGCAGCAGATCCAATCAGACCTCCTACAGGCCGGCGCCTGGCTGGCTACCCGGCCGGATTCCAGCGCAACTGATTCACTGCGGGAAATATCTACGGATCAAATTCACTTTTTAGAAAATGCGATTGATAGCTACGAAGAAGAATTACCAAAGCTGAATGCCTTTATCCTGCCGGGCGGCCATATTACCGCTGCCTGGGCCCACCTGGCGCGCACGGTTTGCCGCCGCTGTGAGCGTAAGGCTGTATCGCTTATCACCCAGCCAATGAAATCACAGGTTGCCGAACCGTATCAGCACCTGTTGGTCTATTTAAATCGACTGTCGGATTACCTGTTTGTGCTGGCCCGCCACTGCAATCGGATTCATGGCATTGCCGATAAACCCTGGAAACTGTAAGGTCGCTTCGAATTTGAAAACCAAACTTGCCACCCATTCGGCCGTTTTGCTGAAACGAAAATTGCTCTCGGACAAATCATTTGAAATCATGATCAGCAGCCCGCCGGAATTTCAATTTGATCCGGGACAACGGGTCAGCCTGAGTTTGGGCGAACACACAAGAGACTATTCCATTGTTTCAGCGCCGCAAGAAGCAGAGCTCATTTTTTGTATCCGCAGTGTAGCCGGCGGCAAATTATCCACTCTTCTCAGCGTTGCCGATATGGGTGCCCCTCTCTCCGTTTACGGTCCCCACGGGTATTTTACTTTCAGGCCTACTTCCCGTTCGGCGGTGTTCGTGGCGACCGGCACCGGCATCGCACCCTTCTGCTCGATGACCCGATCGGGGATCTCCAATTTTATGCTGCTGCACGGCGTCCATCTACCGGAAGATCTCTATTATGCGAGCCAATTTCAGCAAAGCGCCCGAACATATGTTCCCT
>CAZJHF010000030.1:0-16779 GCA_964545505.1 uncultured Desulfobacterales bacterium
AGCCGGCGCCTTTTCTTCTACTTTTTCAACCTTTTTTTCCTCTTCCTTGCCGCAGCCCACCAGACCGGCGACACCTGCTGCCGCAGCGGCAGCTGAAGCTGCTCCGATGCCAGCCTTTTTCAGAAAATCACGTCTCTTCATATCAAGTCTCCTTTTCGACATGAGAATTAAGAATTCACAGGCGGATGTTTAGTTTAATCCTTCCGCTCCATTACCAACAGATTTTTTCATAACGGCATGAAAAATGATGTGTAGACTCAAATTCTAAAATTATAGATTTGCATATGCTGATCATCAAAATTATACAGTCGATGTCCCATTACGCCTCAGGGCCCGTAAACCAGTCGCGGCAGCCAGGTGGCCAGCTTGGGAAAAAAGACAACAATCCCCAGCCCGATGAGTTGAAAAAGGACAAACGGAATGATGCCGCGATAAATATGGCCGGTCGTCACATCAGGCGGTGTCACCGCTTTTAGATAAAACAATGAAAAGCCGAAGGGCGGCGTTAAAAACGATGTTTGCAGGTTGACCGCCAGCAGGACACAGAACCAGATCGGATCGTATCCGAAATCGATCATAATCGGTGCCAGAACCGGCACGTGAATAAAGGTAATTTCGATAAAGTCCAAAAAAAAACCGATAAAGAAAATGAGAAGCATAACGATAGCCAAAACAGCCGCCTGACTGTATTGATCGGCTATCCCACCTAAAAATCCCCTGACAATCTCATCGCCGCCCAGACCTCGGAAAACCAGACCGAAAGCAGCCGCCCCGCAAAGAATAATAAAGACCATGCAGGTTAAGCGCGTGGTGGTGTGCATGACCTCGCCCAGAATTTTTAAGCTGAACTTTCCGTTGACGATCGTCAGGAAGGTTGCGCCGACCGCACCGATGGCCGCGGCCTCGGTCGGTGATGCGATACCGGCAAAAATGGAGCCCAACACGGCCACAATTAAAAATAAAGGGGGAACCAGCGCTTTTCCGACCCGGGCGGCAAGCTGGCGGGGACTGAACGCCGCCAGTTCTTCTTTCGAAATGGCCGGCGCTACACCGGGTCGTAAAAGAGCCACAATCAGTATATAGACAATAAAAAGGCCGACCAACAGCAGGCCAGGCAGGACCGCCCCCATAAAAAGCTCGCCGACCGAGACCCCGACAATATCGCCGATGAGCACCAAGACGATGCTGGGCGGAATGATTTGCCCCAGGGTGCCGGAGGCCGATACCGTGCCGGTGGCCAATTCTTTTTGATATCCACGCCTTATCATGGTCGGCACGGCCAGCAGCCCCATGGTGACCACCGTCGCACCGACAATACCGGTGGATGCGCCCAGCAGCGCACCGACCACAACTACTGAAATCGCCAGGCCGCCGCGCAGGCGCCCAAAAAGCAGGCCCATGGTATCCAGCAATTCTTCGGCCAGGCCCGATCGTTCCAGCATAACACCCATGAACACAAACAGCGGGACAGCGGCAAGTAAAACGTTGGTCATGCGGCCCCAGATCCGCAGGGGCAGTAAATTGAAGAAATCCCATCCAAAACCGATTAATCCGAAGGTCAGCGCAGTGCCCAGCAGCGTAAAAGTAACCGGAAATCCGCCCATCAACAAAATGGTTAAGGCTAAAAACATCCAGGCGGCAAGATATTCCATCAGGACTGCGCCTCCTTGGCCGTCTCAATCCCCAGAATTTGCATCAGGCTGTGGATGCCCAAAGAAATTCCCTGCAGCAGCAAGAGTGAAAAACCGATCGGAATACAGCTTTTGATCAAAAAACGAAAAGGGATGCCTCCGGGATCCGGAGAGCCCTCCAGAATGACAAATGAATTATGCATAAATGCCCATGAGGTGGTAATCACCATGATACAGCCGGGTATCAGAAACAAAATGACACCGCAAAGATTGATCCAGGCCCGGGCTTTGAAGCCGACCCGCTGATAGATGATGTCCACCCGCACGTGGCCGTCATGTAGCAGGGTGTAACCGGCACCGATCAGAAAAATGAAACCGAACAGGTGCCATTCCAATTCCTGGGTAAAAACGAAACTGGTTTTAAACAAATAGCGCATGACCACATCGACAAAGACAACCAGCACAAGGCCCAGCGTCACCCAGGCAACGCCTCGACCGACCCATTGGTTAAGGGCGTCAATCCACCGGCTCAATTGCTGAAGTGCATTCATGATGTGGATCTACCTTACTAAATACGGCTGCTGTGAAATGAATTTGGATTAAGTATGCGACTATAGGAAAATGAATATTTAGAGTCAAGATTTAAAATATTGCATTAATTTAGGATACAATCGTTTGATGAAAGGAAACCCATCAGTGCAGGCATAAAGAGGTTAAGATGTCGCTCTTAAGAATAAAGGTTGGGAGGCTAAACCGCTAGTTCCAGACACCATCAATCATTTTGCCACAGTGGGCACAGGCGCCATCCTCGATCCGTAGTGCGCCAACCTGGAATCCCCAGCGTTCAATAACCTGTTGGCCACAGCCGGGGCAGAAGGTATTTTCGCCCTCATTACCGGGCACATTGCCGGTGTACACGTATTTGAGCCCGGCCTGTCGCCCGATCTCGCATGCGCGCGAAAGGGTTTCCACCGGCGTAGCCGGACGATCGGTGAGCTTGTAGGTCGGGTGAAACCGGCTGATATGCCAGGGCGTGTCGGCGCCCAGGTCACGGGCAATGAATTCGGCCAGTTGTTGCAACTCGGAAGCATCATCGTTGAGGCCCGTCACAATCAAGGTGGTGACTTCGATAAAAATTCCTAACGCTTTCATCTGCCGCAACGTTTCCTGGACATGGGCCAGGCGGGCGCCGCACAAATCCTTGTAGTATTCTTCCGTGAAGGCTTTCAGGTCCACATTGGCGGCATCCAGATAGGGATTGATCATCTCAAGGGCTTCGGCGGTCATATATCCGTTGGTGACAAAAACATTACGGATTCCGCGCGCATGGGCCATTTTGGCGGTATCGTAGACGAATTCGAAAAACACCGTCGGCTCGGTATATGTATACGCAATACTGCTGCAACCGGATCTGGCGGCATCATCGACCACCTGCCGGGCGGTGACGGTATCACCCATGATCCGGCCTTTATGATCAGCCGGCATCTGCGCAATATCGGCATTCTGGCAAAACCGGCAGCGCAGGTTGCAACCCACTGTGGCGATCGAATACGAAAGGGTGCCCGGCAAAAAGTGAAACAACGGCTTTTTTTCGATGGGGTCCACGTGCCGGGCAATCAATTTGCCGTAAACCAATGTTTGCAGCGTGCCGGCTCTATTTTCGCGAACGCCGCACAGGCCCCGCCGGCCGTCTTTTATCACACAGCGATGGTTGCATAAATTGCATTTGACTTTTTTATCGTCTAACGGTTCATACAGGTAAGCTTCCATCGATTTCGGTCTTTCTGCCGTAGAATCTGAATTCAAAATTCCAAAATCACGCCAGGGCGATCATGTTATCGCTCCACCCGAATTTCCGGCGTGGTATCGCATGGTCAACGGGCGGGTCCTAAATTTCGGAACCAGGGAAACAACCATTCCGGCAAACGCACCAAACGGACAGCGTTGAATAATTTTAGACTGCTCCAGGCTGATGGCAATTTTACCCGACTGCGAGGGTAGCTGGCATACGGTTCGCCAGGATATGGGCGTGTGGCCGACGATTTTACGAAAGCGCTGTTTTAATTCCCAGACACTGAAAAATTGAGCATGGTTAAAAATAGTGGCGGTAAACATACCTTTGACACGCCGCTGAATTCCCTTGATGGCATAACGATTCAGCACACCGATAAATATACGATCTTTGGCCACCCGACAGGCTTCTTCCAGTGTTTTTTGAGGGTTATCGACAAATTCCAGAGTCGTAAATAAACAGGCGTAATTAAAAGAATTGTCATCAAAAGGTAAATCTTCGGCATAACCCTGATACAGGTCGGCGCGGTGATCGATGTTGCGGGCGGCGATATCCAGCATATAGGTAGAGGGATCCAGGCCGGTCACCTGCAATCCCATATCCACAAAAGCCTGCAGGCAGGCACCGGTTCCGCACCCGATATCCAGTACCGATTCGCCCCGCATGGGCTTGAGTAACGTTTGCATCAGCCGGGTTTCCAGCTCGAAAGCGGCTTTGCTTTCGGGTTTCTTTAACCATCGCTCGTAGGCGAGAGCATCTTTAAAATCAAATACACGGCCCATGGCAGATAAATTAAGTAAAAAGTTGGACTTTAGCAAGGAAGAAAACCGCGGTCGGTGCATCAGCTTATCACCCGGAGCGAACATCCGACCCGGCAGAAATGGAGCAGAACTTCAGCGTTGACTGGCAGGCTTGGCGGACTTGGATTTTTTAGCAGCCCGGGACGGACTCTTTTTTTTGGGTCGGGCTCGCTTTTTGGGAGTCGGCGCTTCTGAATCCCCCGTTTTTTTGGCGTCAGTACCTTTGGGAGATTTGGGGCCAAAACCAAAAAGTGCACCCGGATGGGAACGCGCCTTGGCTTTAGTTGAAGCAGCCGGTGCCTGAGTGCGCCTGTTTGCCCGGTGCTGAGAGCGCTTCCGGCCGGATCTTCGGATGCGCGATCTGCGCTCAGGGGTGATGGGTTTTGATTTATCAGCAACATACCAATCGTTTCCGGGCCAGACAACGGGAATTTTGTACCCCAGCATTTCCTCCACAGGCTCCAGGTGATATACGTAGTCTTCACAGGCCAGCGCAAAGGCTTTGCCGGTCTTGCCCGCCCGGGCGGTACGGCCGATGCGGTGCACATAATTTTCAGCATCCTGGGGAAGGTCATAATTGATCACATGGCTGATATCTTCAACATGGATGCCACGCGAGGCAACATCGGTGGCGACCAGGATTTTGATCTTGCCATTTTTGAATTGCTCCATTAACCTGAATCGCTTACGCTGGGGCAAATCACCGGTGATTCTTTCCGCCGGCCAGCCATTGCCTTTCAGTTTGCGGGTCACCCAATCGACCCCGACTTTGGTATTTACAAAAATGAGCATCCGATTCCACTCTTCTCTTTTCAGCAAGCCCAGCAGGAGTTCCAGTTTCTTTTCAGTTCCGACGTGAAACAGCTGCTGGTCGATTCCTTCAACCGTTATGGTTTGCGGCGTGACCGATATGAATTCGGGCAAATTCATGTATTCATAAGTGAGTTCCATTACCCGATATGAAAGCGTGGCTGAAAAGAGCATGGATTGCCGTTTATCGTAAAGGGGCAGTTTGCGGAGCAGATAACGCATGTCTTTGGTGAATCCCAGATCAAACAATCGATCCGCTTCATCGATCACTAAAATTTTAATGGCTTCCGTTTTGAAAATACCCTGCTTATAGTAATCAATGATGCGCCCGGGGGTGCAGATGATGATATCAACGCCCCGCCGCAAAATCTGGGCCTGGCGTTTATAATCAACACCACCGACAACCTCAGCGATCTTTAATTCCGTGTGTTGACACAGGATACGGGCCTCCTCGACGATTTGATGGGAAAGTTCCCGGGTGGGAGCGATAATCAGTGCCGACGGCAAACGGGGATCGCGATCGGAAAGCATTAACAGACGGGTAATAACCGTGACAAGAAATGCCGCTGTTTTGCCCGTGCCCGTCTGTGCCTGACCGGCAACATCTCGACCGCTCAATGATATGGGTAGCGTTTGTTCCTGGATCGGCGTGCAGTACTCAAAACCGGCGTCATTTAGAGCCTTTAATAAGGGCTCAGGCAACTCGAGCGTCTCGAATCGCTTTTCAGTTAGAAATTCCGGCTTTTCAGCCCGCAGCACAGCAGCTGACAATGCATCTGTTTCAGGCATAAGGTTTGATCACGTTTTTGATTAGTGGGTCTTGCCAGGTAAAATTTAATTTCCGGGCGATTATAACCTTTTATTGAATCCATTTGCAAGAAGGGAGATAAACTCGCTACTGGTTACTGGCTGCTGGCTGCTGGCCGAACCACAAACAGCTCGATAATGACAGGAAAATTTGACCAATTGAATTGCGAAACACGGTATGCTAACAATAAGATTTTATCTTTTAGAGCATCGAAACGGACGAGCTAATCAATGAAAGAATTCTTCAAGGTTACAGACTTAGAAACCGTATTAAACTATCGTAACGCATTTGAGCGGGTCAGCGTGGAGAAGGCTGCCCTGACGGATGCGGTCGGCAGGGTTTTGGCCGAAGATATCGTTGCCGAAGAAGATTTACCGGATTTTCCGCGCACGATTGTAGATGGCTATGCGGTCCAGGGTGCTTCTACATTTGGTGCCAGCGAAGGCAATCCGGCTTATCTGACAATCACCGGTAACATCCTCATGGGACAACCGCCGGGATTTGAAATTGCCCCCGGAGAAGCCGCCAGAATCGCAACCGGCGGAATGGTTCCCCGGGGCGCTGATAGTGTGGTGATGATTGAACACACCGAAGCCATCGATGACACCACCATTGAAGTTTATCGCAGTGTGGCTCCCGGCCAGAATATGATCGCCATCGGCGAAGATATTGAAAAACATGCGGCTGTGCTGAACAAAGGGCAGGTCATACGTCCGCAGGAGGCAGGGCTGCTGGCCGCGCTGGCAAGGCAGCAGATAACGGTTTACCAGAAACCGCTGGTCGGCATTATTTCCACCGGTGACGAAATTATACCCATCACCGAAAAGCCGCGCATGGGACAAATCCGCGATATCAACAGCTATACGCTTGCGGGCCTGATCAAAGAGGCCGGTGCGGTCGCCAAATCATACGGAATCGTAAAGGATAATTTCGAAATGCTGCTGGAAAAATGCAAGCTGGCGCTTGAAGATTGCCAAATGGTTTTAATTTCCGGCGGTAGTTCTGTGGGCAGCCGTGATTATACGGTTGATGTGCTTTCGGCCTTGCGGGGTGCAAAAATTCTGGTACATGGCATATCCATCAGTCCCGGCAAACCCACCATTCTGGCCAGCGTCAATAACAAGTCCTTGTGGGGAATGCCCGGGCATGTTGTCTCCGCCATGATTGTATTTTTAATGGTCGTCAAACCCTTTGTTGACCATCTGGGCGGGCGTCCCGCTACAGAAGGCGGCGTGCAGCGGCTGCAGGCCAGGTTGAGCCGAAATGTGGCGTCGAAGCAGGGCCGGGTGGATTTTATTCGGGTCCGACTGCGAAAAGAGGACGACGGGTTGTGGGCGGACCCGGTATTGGGAAAATCCGGATTGATCAGCACCATGGTCAAAGCCAACGGCCTGATTCAAATCGATATCAACATCGAAGGTTTCAATAAGGGCGATAAAGTGGAGGTTATACCAATGTAAACCAGGTTTCAGGTGTCGGGTGTCAGGTGTCAGGATTGATCGAGCTGACACCTGAAACCTGACACCTTATTTTTTCGATAGGAAAAATAATGGGATTTAAACGTAACGTATACCTGAAAATGAAAACCCTGGCGGAAGCCCGGGACATTCTATTTCAGGCATTTTCCAAATTGCCTCCGCTTGCAAGCGAAGAACTCCCGGTGCCGGATGCCGTCGGTCGGGTTCTGGCCGGACCGGTTCATGCCCGGCTGTCATCCCCCAATTTTCATCTGGCCGCAATGGACGGTCTGGCCGTAAACGCTGAAATCAGCTTTGGCGCCAGCGCCGCGGCGCCCAAAGCGTTAAACGTCGGGCGAGAAGCATTTTATGTCAATACCGGCCATGTCTTGCCGCCAGACACCAATGCGGTCATCATGGTCGAAGATGTCAATGCACTCGATGAAAACCGCGTCGAAATCGAAGCACCCGTATTTCCCTGGCAAAACGTTCGCCGAGTCGGAGAAGACATTGTTGCCACCGAACTGCTTTTTCCTCAGAACCATGTGGTCACACCTTATTGCGTGGGCGCCCTGTTATCAGGCGGGGTGTTTACGGTTGCGGTTAAAACCAGGCCGAAGGTGCTGATTATCCCCACCGGGTCGGAGTTGGTGGACTGGCGTCAATTCGAGCTTAAAGCGTTTCAGCCCGGGCAGGTACTGGAAACCAATTCGTTCGTACTGGGTAAGCTGATTGAAAAATTTGGCGGTACTTTTCGGCGCCACGATATGGTTGTGGACGATACCGACAAAATTAAAGCGGCCATCACAGCCGCCGCAGATGCGGATTATCAAATGATCCTGGTGCTCGGCGGGTCCTCAGCCGGCTCTGAGGATTTTGCCAAAACCGCCATTGTCGAATTGGGCAAAATACACGTTCACGGCGTAACAATCATGCCCGGCAAGCCTGTTGTAATCGGATCGGTTTCAACCAAACCGGTCTTTGGCATTCCGGGCTACCCGGTTTCGGCCATTATTGCTTTTGAACAATTTGTTCAACCGCTGCTGCAGGCTTTTCTTGGACAGCCTGCGACGCCACGGGAAACCGTCGATGTCCGGCCGACGAAAAAGATTGCTTCCAAACTCGGGGTGGAGGAATTTTTGCGTGTCAAAATGGGAGAGGTGCGCGGCCGTATTGTGGCGACCCCGCTACCCAGAGGCGCGGGCACCATTACATCCATCACCGAAGCCGACGGCATCATTCGAATACCCAACCACGTCGAAGGTATCAACGATTCAGAAACGGTTTCGGCGGAGCTGCTACGTCCGCTACCGGCAATCCGAAAAACCGTCGTCATCGTGGGTAGCCATGACAATTCCCTGGATGTTCTTGCCGATCAGCTCAAAGCCGCTAGCAGTGAATTCACCCTTTCATCCAGCCATGTCGGCAGTATGGGCGGTCTGATGGCCATTAAGCGCGGCGTATGCCATCTGGCGGGTACCCATCTTCTGGATACTGAAGATGGATCCTATAATATATCTTACCTTAGGAAGCATCTGCCGGAAACGACCGTTAAGCTGGTTCACCTGGTGCAGCGCGATCAGGGTCTGATTGTAAAAAAGAGCAATCCCAAACAGATCAGCGGAGTTGCTGATCTGAGTCGCAAAGAAGTCAACTTTATCAATCGCCAAATCGGGTCCGGTACGCGTATTTTGCTGGACTATAAATTAAAACAGATAGACACCAGAGCCGCTGACATTAACGGCTATCAAAACGAAGAGTTTACCCACATGGCTGTGGCCGTATCGGTGCTGAGCGGCGCTGCAGATGCCGGTTTGGGAATCTATGCGGCCGCCAAAGCCCTGGATTTGGATTTCATTCCGGTGGTCACCGAACAGTACGACCTAGTCATCCTGCCGGAATTTTTCGAAAGCGATGCATTTCAAATCCTGTTTGAAATCATCAACAGCCACAGCTTTAAGCAACACGTACAAGCACTTGGAGGGTACAACACAAAAAATACCGGTAAAGTTATCTTGTAGCTAAGTACAGAAGCTGGTACTATGATAGTCAACGATAACCGGGCAAAGGGCATGGCCCATAGGGTATGGCGTTTTAAATCAACAATATTTCGACTCATGTGATATCGCCATGCTCCATGCGCCATGCCCTTTGCCGTAAATTGGGGTTGTATGCAGTTAAAGACAGCCGTTGTTAGCGGCAATCGATATGCAAACGGAAGCATATGAACTTTGTGCAGGCGATCATACTGGGCATTATTCAGGGTTTGACCGAATTTTTACCGGTCAGCAGTTCTGGCCATCTGGTGTTGCTGCAACATATGCTTGGCCTCAAGGAGGCCGAAATTTTATTTGATGTAAGCGTCCACTTGGGGACACTGGTGGCCGTCATTGTCGTCTTTCGCCGTGAAATCAAAAATATTGTTATGGCGCTGCTGCGGCTCATTGCCGTGGCAGGGGAAAAAGATCGTGCGGTATCGGCAATTGAATCCGATCCTGAATTAAAAATGGCGGTGCTGATCGTCATCGGAATCATCCCGACTGCCTTACTGGGATTGGCATTTAGCGGAATTGCGGATCGGCTGTTTTCATCGGTTTTGATCGTCGGTTTTATGTTGATGGTGACCGGCTTGCTGTTATGGCTGACCCGTTGGACAATTAAACCTGTCCGTCAGCACGTTATCAGCCGCCTGAATCTTAAAAACGCATTTCTCATCGGCATTGTGCAGGGTTTGGCCATTATCCCCGGCATTTCACGATCGGGCTCAACGATCAGCATCGGGCTGTTGCTGGGTATCGAGCGGGAAACGGCGGCCCGGTATTCTTTTTTGCTTTCAATACCGGCTATCGTCGGGGCCGGATTGTTGAGCCTCAAAGATAGTTTACACGAAACCGATTTATCCATCAAAATTCTCCTGGTGGGTGCCGTCACGGCTGCAATTGTGGGTTATGCGGCTTTAAGAGCATTGCTGCAGGTCGTCAAAAAAGGGGGCCTGCACATGTTCGCACCTTATTGCTGGCTGGTGGGTACCCTTGCCATCATTTTTGGCTGGTAGAATCTGGCTGCTGCCATTGGCTACTAGCAACAGACATCTGAACAATACATTCATTCCCACTGCTATAATTTTTAAGGTTTCAGTGTTCAGGTGTCAGGTGTCAGAAAAAAATGACAGAATGAATAATCTGATTCGTAATCCTGACACCTGACACCTTGGGTGCTATCACAAATCAACGGCCAGTTTCCAGCAGCCAAAAGCCAGAGATAAAACAGCCCTTTTAGTAAAATCAATGATGAACCCAGGCGATAAAAAAATTTTTGCAACCCTTTTTTTTTCGATATTTGCGACCGTTACCGGTGTCGGCATTGTGATACCACTGCTTCCGGTTTACGCCCATGAGTTGGGGGCCAGCGGCCTTTACATCGGTATGATTTTTGGCTCTTTTTCTCTGGCGCGAACATTTTTTCTGCCTTATTTTGGCCGGCTTTCAGACCGCAAGGGGCGCAAGCCATTGATTGTGCCGGCAATGCTGGCCTATGCGGCCATTTCATTGGGTTTTATTGTTTTCAAAGATATCAATTCGCTGATCGCCCTGCGGTTTCTTCAGGGGATTGCATCGGCCATGCTGATGCCCATTATTCAGGCTTATATCGGAGATATTACACCGCCTGGAAAAGAAGGCTTCACCATGGGGCTGTTTAACATGTCCATGTTCTGCGGGCTGAGCATCGGGCCCTTTTTAGGCGGTGTCATCCACGACCGTTTCAGTCTACAAACCTCTTTTACCTGTATGGGGCTTCTGGCCCTAATTGGATTCTTTTTAAGCCTTTTGTTATTGCCTCCCACCCACTCTGAAAAATACCTCAGCAGTGGAAAATCACCGGTCGATTGGAAAAAGTTAATTTCCGAGCGGGATATTGCCAGTATTTTTCTTTTCAGGTTTTCACATATCCTGTGCATCGGAATTATATGGGCCTTTCTGCCACTTTATGCTAAAATCAAGTATAATGCGTCGAGCTCAACCATCGGCATACTCATCATGCTGGGTGTGCTTGTTAGCGGTGCGCTGCATGTGCCCATGGGCTATTTGGCCGACAAAATCGAAAAGCGCTGGATGGTGGCGGCCGGAGGACTGATCGTTGCGGGGGCCATTTTTGCGTTTGAATGGGTTCCGGACTTAACAGGACTTATCTGGGCCTCCATTTTTTTTGGCATCGGTGGCGGTATCGCTGTGCCGGCTTTGATGGCCATCGGCGTCCTGAAAGGCAACGAAACCGACTCGATGGGATCTGTGATGGCCATTTTGACGCTGGCGCACAGTCTGGGAATGCTCTGCGGATCCTTAATTGGCGGCCTGATGATGGATGTATTTCAACTGAATGCTGCGTTTCCGCTGGGAGCAGCCGTTATGACACTAACTGTTGTGCTTTTCCTGTTCAGCACACGCACCCGCAAACGATTATCGGACCACTAAATTGACATCAAACAGACTTGCATTACTTTAGGTCCAAATGCGGACCCTTACCCGCATGGGGCACTGGATTGCTGGACTATCGGAAAAATGGCAGCGCTTGGTGGTAAGATTGAATAAAAGCGAAATCCAACATGACGATATAATTGACAAAGATTCGATTCCTTGAAAACCCATTATTCCATTGTTCCACGATTCCATTATTCCATGGGTGAAAATAGCGTATCGCTAGGGGTTTCCAAGTTCATTCATTTGTAAATTTTGCGTGACTTTAATTGGAAGGTTTTATGAGTACTAAACGGGATTATTACGAGATTCTGAGTGTCAGCCGAAACGCATCTAACACCGAATTGAAAGCCGCCTATCGCAAACTGGCATTACAATACCATCCAGACAGAAATCCAAACGACAAAAAAGCAGAAGAGAAATTCAAAGAAGCTGCTGAAGCCTATGACGTCCTGCGGGACCCACAAAAACGTTCACTTTATGACCAGTACGGCCATGCAGGTTTAGAGAATACCGGATTTAGCGGCTTCGGCGGTTTTGAAGACATATTTTCCAGCTTTGGTGATATTTTTGAGGATTTTTTTGGTTTCTCGTCTGGCAGGCGCTCAAGAAGCCGGGCTAGGCCCGGGGCTGATTTACGTTATGATCTCAGCCTTGAGTTCATGCAGGCGGTTTTTGGAACCGAAACAGAGATAGACATCGAAAAGCGGGAAATCTGCCCCGATTGTGGCGGCAATGGCTGCCAGAAAGATACCGAACCAGAAAGTTGCCGGCATTGCAACGGCACCGGTCAAGTGTCCCGCAGTCAGGGATTTTTTACAGTCCGCACCACCTGTCCGACATGCCGCGGGAATGGTCAAATCATTCCGCATCCCTGTCCAGAATGCCGGGGAGCAGGTCAGGTAATGGCCCGTAAGACAGTAGCGGTCAAAATGCCGGCCGGCGTCGACAACGGCTCACGGTTGCGCCTGACCGGAGAGGGCGAGGCGGGCGTATTCGGCGGCCCCCCTGGCGATTTATATGTTTTCCTGCATGTCGAGCCGCATGCGTTTTTCAAACGGCGGGATACCGATATTATTTGTGAGATCCCGATCTCATTTGTCCAGGCTGCTCTGGGCGATAAGATCAGCGTGCCGACCTTAAATGGTGACAAAACGCTTAAAATTCCAAAAGGCACACAACCGGGTGATATTTTTTATTTCCATGGAGAAGGCATTCCCTCGTTAAGAACAGCCCATCGGGGTGACCAGCTCATCCAGGTCGCCATAAAGACACCAACCCATCTTACCAAAAAGCAGGAAGCGCTTTTAAAGGATTTTGCCGAACTCGAGTCTAAAAAGATCTCACACAAAATAAAAAATATCCTTAAAGGAGATGCCCATAAAGCGACCGGCTGATCGATTGCGGATTGCGGATTTTGGATTTAAAAATATTCTGATTAGTAAGCGGTCTGTTATTTATAGAATAAAGAAAGTTGAGATGGACGTAAAATGTTTGAACTAAAAGTCGTAACACGCTTTGCCGCAGCGCATCAGCTAACAATGGTCGGGTCCAAATGTGAAAATTTGCACGGTCACAATTGGAAGGTCGAGGTATATGTCATTGGAGACAATTTAAATGCCGGTGGTGTGCTGATGGATTTCGGAGAGATTAAAGCACATCTGGCGGATGTGATCAAAAAATTGGACCACAAATTCTTAAATGAGCTAGCGTATATGCCTGACGGAAAACCATCATCGGAAAATATTGCTTATTTTATAGCCACTGAACTTCAAACCAAAATCGATGACCCTGCGATCCGCATCAGCCGGGTCACAGCCTGGGAATCCGATGATGCGTGCGCCACTTATATCGTCAGTGGACCATCGTAAGTTGTCCGTGGCACCTCGTATTCCGATTGAATAATCCTGCGCACCCTGGTGCCCTTCTCAACTAACTACTGACAATGGACAACAGGCTGTTGGACGGAGTCGGAAGCGTTAAAAATCTCTTAAAATTTATTTAGTAGAATCACGCTGAATCGCCTGCCAGCGTGCAACCAGATCGTCCCGCGTGATAATGCTGGATACCTTCGAAACGTGCTGTTTGATATTCTGAACCCCGCCTTCCTGTCGATCTACGAAAATTACCGCTTTGGCAACTTCAAGCCCCTCGGCGCGGGCCCTTTCAATGGCCTTGATGGTGGAGCCGCCGGTGGTGGCCACATCATCGATAATCGCCACGCGTTCACCCGGCTGGATATCGCCTTCAATCCAGCGAATCATACCATGATCCTTGCGTGTTTTACGAATTGAGAAGGCATTGATCGGTCGATTTTTTAATTCGGAAGTAAAGGCTGTAGCGACTGCCAGCGGATCGGCACCAAACGTCAGGCCACCGACTGCGGCGACATCGTCATCTTTGATCGAATCAAATATCAGGTGACCTGCTAAAAACATGCCCCGGGCACACAGGGTAACCGGTTTGCAATTAATATAAAACTGACTCATCCGGCCAGACACCAGTTTATAGATGGGCTCTTGGCTGAATTTAAAAGACTTCTGACACAACATGTTGATTAATTCTGCTTTCATTCCCGTCACCCTTATCTGCGAATTATCAGCTTCTAATTACATCTAAATTGAGCCTTTCAAATTTTGAAAACGCATATTGCTTGTGAGCGGAACTTTTGATAGCATATTTGACACCAGCAGCGTCAACCTACCAGGAATATATTGATTTTAAAACCCTGATTGGATATAAAAAAGCCTCCACCAAAAAGGAAGAAGCCTGTTAATGGGATTCAGCGGAGGCTTTGAGCAAGGAAAACCCGGGAAGGCACTCCTTGAACTCACAGCGATTTGTAACAACAAACTCCAGGTCGGTCAAATCATATCTTACAAATGCTGAGCATTTTGATCCATAGAGGCTAAAATATGATGATGAAAAACAGGATTCTGCGGAATCTATTTTTTTGTTTGCTCAGTGGGCAAATTCTGCTGTTACCGGCGGCTATGGGCGCTGGCGATTCGCCTGTGGAACTTTCTTTAGAAGATACGATCAAAATGGCACTGGATGCCAATTTAAACCTGAAGCAATCCCAGGAAGAGGTTAAAGCTGCCGAACAAAATCGCAGGGCCAGCATGACACAGTTTTTCCCGACCCTCAGTGCCTCTTATGGCTATCTGCGCCGCAACAAACCGCAGACCCAGGAACTGACCGGAATTGGTCCCGCGCCCCCTTTTGTCGTCCGTCCGGAGGAAGAATATACCTTTGTGACCACTTTCACTCAACCGGTTTTCAGGGGATTTTCGTTGATTAATCAGTATCAGATCGCTGATCTGGGTCTCGATGCCGCCGAATTTAGCGAAAAAATCACCCGTCAGGATGTAATTCTGGATGCCAAAAATGCCTTTTACTCGGTATTAAAGTCTATAAAATTAATGGAAGTGTCCCAACAGCGCGTTAATCAGATCGCCTCACAAAAAGTAGTGGCCGAGAACTTTTATGAGGTGGGAATGTCTCCGCTCAATGATCTGCTGGAGTCCCAGGCATCACTGGCCAATGCCATGCAGGAATTCACTGTGGCCCAAAACAACCTGGCGATCGCCAAATCCCAGTTCAACATTCTTCTGCGCCGCTCGGTGAATGCAGCCGTCGAACTAGAGGACCTCCTCGACTACGTGCCCTTTATCCATGATTTCAATTATTGTCTGGAAACGGCCCAAAAAGACCGGCTCGAAATCATGGTTGCGGATCTGGAAATCGAAATTGCTGAAAAAGAGATAAACCTGGCCAAAAAAGATTATTTTCCTTCGGTCAATTTGAGTGGAGAATATAACAGAACCGGCGATGATTACAGAGTGGATGGCGGGGTCGGCATTTCCGATGCGGCCAATTGGAATGTCCGGGCCACAGCCCAATGGGATTTCTGGGAATGGGGTCGCACCCATTTTAGCGTAAGAGAAAAATTGCACCGGCTTTCACAGGCCCAATACCGCCGTTCACAAATTCTGGATATTATTGAACTGGAGGTGAAAACGGCATTTTTACGGACCAAAGAAAGCGAAAAAAATATCCTCACCACCGAAAAAGCCATTGAGCAGGCCAAAGAAAACTTTCGCATTAATCAAGAGCGCTTTAAAGAACAGGTGAGCACTACAACCGAGGTTCTGATCGCTCAAACTCTGTTGTCGGATACGCTGAACAATTATTTTAACGCCCTTTATAACTTCAAGATTGCAAAAGCCACCCTTTACCGTGCGATGGGGCAGGAAGTGATGGAATGATTGAGGCAGATGCGAAGCGCTCCATTATTCGGATGTTTCATGTTCATCACAATTTCGGTACCAAAAAGGCCCTGATCGATATTACCCTGGATATTTTCAAAAATGATTTTGTATTTCTCACCGGCCCCAGCGGAGCGGGAAAAACCACTCTGCTCCGGCTCCTGTATCTGGCCGAGCCGGTTTCTGAAGGACAGGTTTTAATCGACGGCATGAATCTTTCCCGCGTTCCTCGCCAGCGCGTACCGTTACTGCGCCGAAAATTCGGTATTATCTTCCAGGATTACAAACTGATCGCCAACCGAAACGTTTTTGATAACGTTTCGCTGGTGCTTGAAGCTGCGGGTAAAAAAAGGCGCCTGATTCACAAAAGAGTCAACGGTGTGCTTCGATTGGTCGGTATGGAGGATCGCCAAACTGCCTTTCCGCCAAGTTTGTCCGGGGGTGAACAACAGCGGGTTGCTGTTGCGCGTGCCATTGTCGGGGATCCTAAAATTATACTGGCTGATGAACCCACCGGAAGCCTCGATGACGATTCTTCCGATAGCATTATGAAATTGCTGCATGGTGTTCACATCCGGGGCGCCACCGTCATAATTGCAACGCATGACAAAACGCTGATTCGCAAAACCGGTGGACGCGTGCTGAATTTAAAACATGGGAGATTGGAAGGATCGTCCATCATCGAAAAACATTATGATAATTCTATTTTTTAAAAGAGCCCTTGAAGACTTTCGCAAC
>CAZJHF010000031.1:0-6802 GCA_964545505.1 uncultured Desulfobacterales bacterium
CAGGTGTCAGCAAAAAGCCGACGAATAGTCATCGCATGGAATTCAATGAAGGGTATTGTGTCTTTTCAAAATTTCATTTCGCTCCCATCCCCTGTTCACATGTCCTGACACCTGAAACCTAAATTATAGATAAGGAATGTTGAGGTGGATTGATTGAAGTATGGGATTTGGGGTCTTTACTTCAACGGCGTTCCCGGTGCCACCTTTTTTTCGATTGATGCCAGGGTGGGGCCGAAGTCATCTACTGCGGCAACCACCATCCCATTGGAAAGCACACCCATGAGTTTGGCCGGTTTAAGATTAGCGACGACGATTACCTGTTTACCAATCAGTTCTTCAACCGAGTACGTTTCGGCAATCCCGGCAACCAGGGTCCGTTTTTGCCCCATATCGACTTCCAGCTTGAGCAATTTTTTTGCTTTGGGGATCGGTTCAGCCTGCACGATGGTTGCTACGCGCAGGTCGATGCGGCTGAACGCTTCCAGGGTGATTTCAGGCTTGATCTTCAGGGATCCGGTGTCCTCCTTTTTTTGATTGATGGCGGCGGATGCCTTTTTTTGTCCCTCAATCCTTGGAAAAAGAACGATCGATTTCAACAGTTGCGTACCCAACGGTAACGCTTTCCAATTCCGTAGTTGATTAAGGTGGTAAAAAGGGCCGGCCGGGTCCAATCCTAAATATTTCTGCATTTTTTGTGCGGTGCCGGGCATCACCGGATAAATGAGACCCGCAATGATGCGAAGCCCTTCAAGCAGCTGATACATAACGGTCGCCAGCTGTTTCTGACTGGATTTCTTTTTAGCCATAACCCAAGGGGCGGTCACGTCGATCATTTTGTTCATCTGGGCGATAAATTCCCATACGGCCATCAAAGCCTTATGAAATTCAAACGATTGCATATGGCCTTCAAACTTATCGATGGTTTCCAAAGCACCCGTCTGCAGGTCAAGGCCCAGCTCCCTTTCGGCCTGTAAATCGAACTGGGGAACCTGCCCGTTACAGTACTTATGGGCCATGGACAGAATTCTGGAGAAAAGATTGCCGAGGTCATTGGCCAGATCCGAATTGATTCGCTGAACCAGTGCCGTTTCGCTGAAGGTTGAATCTAACCCAAAATTCATTTCGCGAATCAGAAAAAACCGAAAGGCATCCAGACCATATATTTTTCGTAGTTGGAGCGGGTCGACGACATTGCCGAGGCTTTTAGACATTTTGCTCTGCTCGATGTTCCAGTATCCATGCACATTCAAGTGTTGGTAAACGGGGATACCCGCCGCTTTCAGCATTATCGGCCAATAAATACCGTGGGGTTTGAGTATGTCTTTGGCGACAATGTGTTGTGCAACCGGCCAGAACTTAGCGAACCGTTCACCGTCCGGGTAACCCAGCGCGGAAACATAATTTAACAGTGCATCAAACCATACATAAGTGACGAAATTTTCATCAAAAGGCAGGGTGATGCCCCATTTTAAGCGACTCTTTGGTCGCGAGATGCACAGGTCTTCCAGTGGTTCCTTTAAAAATGCGAGCACTTCATTACGGTAGCGCTTGGGCCGGATAAATCCCGGGTTTTGCTTGATGTGATCGATGAGCCAATTCTGGTAGCGGCTCATTTTAAAAAAATAATTGGATTCTTTGATGATTTCAGGTTCGACTTCATGATCCGGACATTTACCGCCGACCAATTCCCGATCGGTATAAAATCGTTCACATCCGAAGCAATATTGACCTTCATATTCACTAAAATAAATATCGCCTGCATCATAGATCTTCTGCAAAATTTGGCTGACGACCTCCATATGCATCGCATCGGTTGTGCGCACAAAGTAATTATTATTGACATTGAGCTCCGGCCAGAGTTCCTTGAAAAGGCGGCTTATTTTATCGACATATTCCCTGGGGCTTAGGTTCTCTTTTTGCGCGGCGCGCACCACTTTGTCGCCATGTTCGTCGGTTCCGGTAAGGAAGAAAACATCCGTTGCCTGCATTTGATAAAAACGGGTGATGACATCCGCAATGATGGTGGTGTAAGCATGCCCCAGGTGCGGGCGGGCGTTTACGTAATAAATAGGTGTCGTGATGTAAAACGGTTCGGGCATGTTTATTCCTTTTGCAGGTTTAGTTGATCAGGCCTGTATTCAACTTCAATATTGTCCTCCAGACGAACGGCGATCCGGTTACAGATCGCATTATGACGGATTACCTTGCCTTTACCGCCGGGCGTCTTGACGATTTTGCCCAGGCGCGGCAAATCTTTCTTTAAATATTTGTATGTTTCAAACTCGTAGGTTAAGCAACACATCAGCCGCCCGCATTGTCCGGAAATTTTGGTTGGATTCAAGGAAAGACTTTGTTCTTTGGCCATTCGAATGGAAACCGGGTCGAATTTGTCTAAAAAGGTTGAACAGCACAGTACTCGTCCGCAGCGACCGATACCGCCACACATTTTTGCCTGGTTGCGGATACCGACCTGCCGCATTTCGATTCTGACATTCAGTTTTTTAACCAGCATTTTGACCAGCTGCCGAAAATCAACCCGGCCTTCGGCTGTGAAAAAAAAGATATATTTATTCCCGTCGAAAGATTTTTCCACCGAGAAAAGGTTCATCTTCAACCCCAGGTTGCGGATGCATTCCAGACAATAAGCATGCGCTGAATTCTCGTCTGCCAGGTTTTGTTGGCGTTGCTTGAAATCTTTTTCTGTAGCCAGCCGAAAGACCTTTTTGTGCGGTTTATCGCCCGGCGATTTTTCATAAGATCTCGGCGCTACGACGACTGTACCAAAACCCAGTCCCTGTTCGGTTTCAACAATGACATGGTCTCCCTGTTTCAGGACAAATGCGCCGCAGTCAAAATCGTACACTTTACCCGCTGTTTTGAATCGTATGCCAACTATTTTTTTCATGGTTATGTGATCTTTTGAACGAGTTTCGTTTCGCTTAAGATTGGAATAATGGAAAGGTGGAATATTTAAAAAGACATCTCGCCCTCACGGTTTGGCCAGTTCGATCAGCAATTTCTCTATGCTGAGTCTCAAATTTGTGTTTGCCTTCAAGCGGCTTTGCATTTTTTGAACCGCATCCAGTTTGGACAGATGAACCCGTGTGTCGGTTTTAACCGCTGCCTCTTTGATCCGGTCGCTAACATCCTGGTTGATCACTTTCCTGTGGTCATATGGGTTAATGATTAAATCCCTGAACCAACTTTTGATGATTTCCAATCTCCCGGCAAGCGATTCTTTTTCACGGGCAAATTTTTCAGCCAGCGCCAACAAGCGCGCTGCGGGTTGCAAAGACAGGTGCTGCAATTCAGCAATCAGCCACTTTCTGCCCTGCCACCAGTTCTCGTCGATCATCGTCCGGGCATTGCTGAGGCTTCCATTGGCCATTGCGGCAATGATGTCAGCCGTTTGCGGATTGAGGTCACGCTCCTTTACAATCCATGAAGCAATGCGCTTGGGTGAGATCCGATTAAATTGCACCGGCTGGCAGCGGGATGCAATCGTCGCTAGAAGATCAGACCTATGGTTCGCGATCAACACCAGCATCGAGCGATCGGGTGGTTCTTCCAGTATTTTAAGCAGAGCGTTGCTGGCAGACGCATTCATGCATTGTGCCTCTAAAATAATAACCACCCGGGTTTTGGCCTCATACGGCTTCCTGGCAAGCGTCTGCAAGACGGTCCGAATCTGCTCGATTTTGATGAAGGGGCCGCTCGGTTGGACCTGAATGATATCCGGATGATTGTTGGCTGCTATTTTTCGGCAGGACTTGCATACACCGCATAATTCGAGCTCTGGCCCGGCAGGCTCCTGCTCGAAGCCATCTTCGGCAATAAATCCGGATGTCTCTCCCCGGCAGTTGCAGGCCATGGCCAGAGCAAGGGCGGCAGCTTGTTTGCCCACTCCTGCTGTACCAGTGAAAAGAAGCGCGTGAGGAAGAGTCCGGTTCTTTAGGAGGGTGGTTAATATTCTTATGGGTCGTTCTTGATTTATAAGCAAATCAAACCCAGACACAATTTCAATAATCTACCCGTTCCTTTAGCTCTTTTCCTGATTTGAAAAATGGAAGTTTTTTCGGCTTAATCGTGACCTGTTCACCGGTTTTGGGGTTTCGGCCGGTGTAGCTTTTGTAGCCCTTTACAAAAAAGCTGCACAGACCCCGAATTTCAACCCGTTCTCCCCTTGCCATGGCATCCGCCATGTTATCGAAAAAAATCTGTACGACCTTCGCGGCTTCTGCTTTCGATATGTTGGCTTCTGTTTTCAAGGCGGAGATGAGCTCCAACTTATTCATAGAACCTCCTTTTTCAAAATTCGGATCGGCAATAACATTTTGAAATGTATATGCTAAAACTGAATTCGATGTCAAGCGCTTATCTTAATATTTTCGGCACGATTTCAATATCATCTTCACTGACCTCCACGCCGGCATACTGCCCGAGGGCTTCAATATTGACAATCACGCGACCTTTTCCACCGTAGCGGATAAAAGTTCCGGTCACACCGGCAAACGGACCCTGCACCACCAAAACCTTATCTCCTTTTGTTAACTGATTGCCGGTCGTGATCGGATGTTCAGCACTGACCATAATTTTTAAGGATTCGATCGTTTCTTCCGGCACCGGTACCGGCCCCTGTTTGCTGCCGATCAACCGCACGGCGCCGGCGGTTTTGACGATTTCCAGGTGAGACTGGGGGACCAAATCGGTCCTAACGAACACGTACCCGGGAAAAAGGGGCACGCGAATCATGGTTTTGCGATCACGACGCTTGCTGCGGACGGTAACCCTGGGCAAAAACGCTTCAATGCTTTTTTTCCCGAGGCCCGCATTGACAACATTTTCAAATCGGCTTTTGGTATGCAACACATACCAGAGGTATTCCAATCGTCTGCTTTTCATCGCTTTTGATCCTGCGTTTGATTCTCAACAGGGCTGCCTGCGAGTCGGAGGCACTGCCCCGGATCCTGTTGTGTATGGCAAGGAGAACCTGCCATAATGGAAAATCGAAAACTTAGCAACACCTTTTTCATGTTGTCCACTTCGCAAACCATAGGGGTTAGTAACCGATTGAGCCCAGCCCGATCAATTCGATTCGAAGACCCACTTTCCAGTCATTGGGCTCATTGATATACTGAAAGTTAAACGACCAACATTGAGATGTATATGTAAATCCGGCGCCGGTTTTGATTCGCTGCTGGGTTTCAAAGTTGTATTCATTTTCAGCGTTGACCGAGAGACTGTCGATCAATTGTATTTTTATTTTACCATAAATTGACTGGATGTCTTCCTCGACTTCGGTTTCTTCGGACTCTTGCTCGTAGCGATAGTCAACATATAATTCATCCCCCCTGTTGTCCCAGAGGGATCCCTGTATGTTGTGGGCCAAAAATTTGTTATCATAAACTGAATATCGGGCATCGGCATCAATCCAGACATATCTTCCCGGAAAAAGGTCAAGCCTGGCAAAAATCGGCGCAAACGGTCGTTTTGATTTTTTAAAATCATAGCTGTGTGCGACTTCGAAGCGCAACAGATCATTGTACTGAAAATCGGCATTGGATTGGCGCTGACTGCCGCGCTTGACGGGCAGCTTGGGGCTCAACTGTTCGGCTGCGGCTACTTTCGATTTTGAGGTCAACGTATTAATCAGCGAATAGGTGATCAAGTTGGTTTCATCGATACGGTCGTTTGCATCAAAGCGGGGCAGGCTTCGTTGTCTGGAATTGGATATAAATTCATGCGTAATCTGGGGCCGGATGCGGTGCTTGACTTTTTCAAACAACTGGCCCTCAAAGGAGTAGACCTTTTCGATTTCGCTAGAAAAATCCAAACGGGTATCAAACAGTTCGCGATGGGACCAGCGGTCAACATCCGGTTGATCTTCGAAATTATTCTTATCCAGACCGTAAAGCGTCTGGCGGTAACCGGCCGAGGGTTCAATCGTCAGGTAGTTTTGAACACGGAACGGTAGATAGAGCCTGGGCTGCAGATCAAGCCGTTGACCCCGGGTGCCGCTGTCACGCCAAAAATAGTTGTACTGTGAGGCGAGATCGAAATAAAAAGGGGACGTCATAATTTTCTGTTTGGCGCCATCAAAACTGAGCAGGGGCAATTGTTGCAGGGTGCTGCTGGTATTGGTATTGCGTCGGGTGTCGTCATTCCAGCGGGGCTCAAAGTTGAGACTGAATTTCGGCCACAGTCGATTTAAATTCAAGCGGTTGGTTCGAATAGGATCGTTATAATCATCCAGCTGACGATTAAACACTTTACGAAAATAGTCATTGGTTTCATCATAGCCCATGTATCCAATCTGAAATTCCCGCAGATAGTCCTGGTCCCTGACGATATCCAGATCCAATTTGGCTGAAAAACCGAAAGGAATAGGTTGATGATGGCTCATGCGGAACCAATAACGATTATTATTGGTGCGCAAAACCTCTTCGCCGGCGTCGCGAAATCCGTAATCATTGCTGGAGTCGCCGCCAATATCGACTTTGTCATCGTGGAGCCCATCGAGCATGAAGGTTCCCTTGGAGTGCTCGCTGAGATAATAGCGAAATTCAGCACCGGGCTTTATGCCCCGATTGGACATGTAGTGGGCGTAGAATGTTGCATCGGCACTTTCGGATGTGGCCCAGAAAAACGGTTGGTTATATTGATATCCTCTGCGCTTGGATTCGCCGAATTCAGGCATCAAGAAACCGCTCTGGCGGTCTTTTCGGGCCGGGTAATAAAAAAAGGGTGTGTAGAACACCGGCATATTTCGGGCCCGTAAGACGGCGTGCGATGCAGTGCCGGC
>CAZJHF010000031.1:6902-16638 GCA_964545505.1 uncultured Desulfobacterales bacterium
ATCCTGGCCCACGGTTAGCACCACGTTGCCGCGGGCAAATGCGCTCTGGGCCTTATGATCGTACTGAATAAGATCAGCCGTTAGTAGAATATCGCCCCTGGATATCTGAACATTGCCGCGGGCAACATATAGGTCCAGCTGTTGATCGTAGGCGACCTCATCGGCGTGGAGCTCCCATGGTTGCCGGCTGTCATCTTTAAGAACCTGATCGGGTTCCAATTTTAAAATCTGGGCCGGCAGCGGTTGCGGCCCTGCGATACAGGCAAAAAACATACAGCCGATGAAAGCTTTCAGAAAGCGCCTTTTTAAAAAGAAAATCGGATGCAAGTGATTTAACCGTATTTGCTGAAATAAAGTTCCCCTGCATGTTGTCCCGGACTTGAGATGAACCCTTCAGCATTGATTTTTAGGAGCTGCCCGGAGTGACCGTTAAGCCCGTGACTCGTCTATTCGCCTTGAATATAATTGGGATTTGGGATATAGATCCAGAATGCTTAAATATGTCAAGATATCGTTGGAAAGTCAATTGGGTGCGGCTTTTGCCTTATAGGGGCGGGCGCGACCATCCATACTATCCAGGCAACGTGTTTTGAGGACCCATCGGTGTCGTGTATTCTGCAAAACCTTTCTTTGCCTTTGAATCCGCAGAAGCGAGTTGAAAGGCCATTCTGTTAAGCTCGCCGGTGCCTTCTTTCACGACTTTGTATTGGCCAAACACTTTAATATAATTTTAACGTCAAAGATGAATATTTTGTTGACCAATGATGATGGAATTTATGCTCCGGGATTAGCAGCCCTGTATGCCCACCTGGCACCTGATCATAGCGTGGCGGTCATTGCGCCGGAGCGAGAACAAAGTGCTGTTGGTCATGGCATTACTTTAAATGAACCGTTGCGCGCGCACAAAGTTTCGATCCCGAACGCATTTGAGGGCTATGCCGTTTCCGGGACGCCGGCCGATTGCATCAAAATCGGTGTGCTGGAAATTCTGAAAACCAAACCGGATATGGTGATATCCGGTATTAACCCAGGTGCGAATGTGGGCGTCAATATCAATTATTCCGGAACGGTCGCTGCCGCTAAAGAGGCGACCATGTATGCTATCCTGGCCATCGCGGTCTCCATTCACAGCCGTCAGGTTGAATCTTACGACGCGGCGGCCGCGTTCACCGCAAGATTGGCCCAGGACGTATATGCCCGCGGGCTGCCGGCCGGCACATTCTTAAATGTCAATATTCCAAACCGACCTATGGCAAAAATTGCCGGAGTGCAAATAAGTCGACTGGATATGGACTTCTTTCCGGAATACATTGATAAAAGAACAGATCCGCGCGATCGAATCTATTACTGGCAGGGGTGTGATTCTTTGCCTCAGGGCAAGTCCATCGAAATTGACGGTTCGGCCCTGTGCAAAAATTTTATTTCGATCACGCCAATTAAGTGTGATCAGACAGATTACGACGTGCTTGATAATCTGAAAAGAGGCAAAATTTTTAGCCAGCATAAAAATTAGGGCTTAACCACCAAACCCAAAACAGTGAATCCCATGTTCATCACCCTGGAAGGTATCGAAGGCTCGGGCAAAACCACTCAAATCCATCGGCTGGCTGAATTTATCAATAGCAGCGGGATGGAATGTGTGACGACGCGCCAGCCGGGTGGGACCGTCATCGGTGAACATATTCGCTCGATTTTACTGAACCCGGAAAACCATACCCTCGAGGCGATGACCGAATTGCTGCTTTACCTGGCAGATCGGGCCCAGCATATCAATGAGGTCATCAGACCTGCCTTGACAGCCGGCAAAACGATCATCTGCGATCGGTATTTTGATGCGACCGTTGTGTATCAGGGATTTGCCAGAGGACTCAGCGTTGATTTACTGTTGGAACTACACCGCTTGTTGTTTGACAATTTAAAGCCGGACATCACTTTTTTGCTGGATCTTGCACCGCAACAGGGTCTGGAGCGCGCCTGGCAGCAGTTAAATTGCGGCCAGCGGGCGGGAGGCGAAAGTCGTTTTGAAAATGAAACCCTGGCCTTTCATGAAAAAGTCAGAGCGGGTTACCTTGAGCTGGCAATGCGTGAACCGCAGCGGTTTCGCATTATCAATGCCGCCCAGAGCCCCGACCAGGTATTTGCCGAGATCAGCAAAGCACTTTTGCCTTTTCTCAAATAAAGTGCGATACAGCGCAGAATTATTTTTGCAGTAAATCAAAATTAGCGCCACTAACCCTATGGCGCTATTAACCCTATCCTAAATTGAGCGCTTGTTGAGGTTTATCTGTCTCGGGCAGGTTGCCGCCCTGTTGGGGCGAAGCTGAAAGCGAAGCCCAAAGCTACACGGCAGGTGTCGTTCCGTCTTGTTGGGGCGAAGCTGAAAGCGAAGCCCAATATAGTCGCCTATGCGGAACGGCATCTAACACAGTAGATGCGGTAAGATCGGCAAGCCCGAAGGGTTTTGAATTTTAAAAGTAAAAATGGCAGGGTTCCTTAATAATTAATCGTTTCAATTTTTTTAAAATTTAAAATGCTCTTTTAGGATAAAATTGAGTTGACAATATGGGCAGTTCTATCCTGAATACCATCGGCAATACGCCTCTGGTTGAAATCCAAAAGCTAAATCCAAACCCTGGCGTAAAGCTGCTGGCCAAGCTTGAATATTTTAATCCCGGTGGTTCAATTAAAGACCGTGCCGCGCTTTGGATGATCGAGGCGGCCGAACATTCAGGGGAGCTGACACACCAGAGAATCGTCATCGAGCCCACCAGCGGCAACACCGGTATCGGTCTGGCCCTGGTTTGCACGGTCAAAGGATACCGCTTGCTGCTGGTCATGTCCGATGCCGTCAGCATCGAACGCCAGAAGATCCTGAAGGCCCGGGGAGCTGACATTCTTTTAACCCCCGGTCATCTGGGTACCGATGGGGCTATTGAAGAGGCCTATCGTCTGGCGCGCGAAAATCCGGACACCTATTATCTGCCCGATCAATTTAATAATGAAGCCAACTGGATGGCGCATTACCACGGCACGGCAGAGGAGATCTGGCAACAAACCAACGGCCGTATTACTGCTTTCGTCGCCACATTGGGCACCTCAGGGACTTTAATGGGCGTTTCTAAAAAATTAAAGAGCTATGATCCCGGCATTCAGATCGTTGGTATTGAACCCTATCTGGGGCATAAGATTCAGGGATTGAAGAACATGAAGGAGGCCTATTGCCCTGAAATCTTTAAAAAGGAACGTCTGGATCAAAAGCTCAATATCGACGACGAAACGGCCTATGAAATGGCACGCCGGCTGGCCAGGGAAGAAGGCATATTCGTCGGTATGAGCAGCGGTGCGGCTATGGCCGGTGCCTGCAAGGTTGCCGAGAATATGACAAGCGGAACACTGGTCGTTATATTTCCCGATAACGGCGAACGCTACCTGAGCACTTCACTTTTTGCCGTGCAGGAGGAGATATCCCTGAAATTGTTTAACTCCCTCAGCCGCAAAAAAGAAGTTTTTGAACCTCAGGTTCCGGGACAGGTTCAGGTTTATTCCTGTGGCCCAACCGCGCATGCGCGAGCTCATCTTGGTGAAATGCGGCGCATCGTGTTTGCCGATTTATTATGTCGCTACCTGGAGTACCGCGGGTATGAAGTCCATCATTTAACTGACATCAATGATCTCGATGATAAAGCGATCAGCGGGTCTGAAAAGCAAGGTGTCGGTCTGGGCGAATTTACCGAAGCCAATATGGCTAAATTTAAGGAGGACCTGGCTGTTTTAGAGGTCACCCCGGCCAATGTATACGCCCAGGCAAGCGAGCATGTGGATGACATGGTGGCCCTGGGCAAAAAATTGGTGCAAAAGGGCATCGCCTATGAAAAGCTGCGCTCACTATATTTTGACATTTCGCGACTGGATGGCTACGGCCAGCTTTCCGGTATTGATATCAATAAAATTAGGGTCGGCGCCACGGTCGATCTGGATGACTATGAAAAGCTAAATCCGCGTGATTTTACCTTATTTAAACGCTCCACGCTTTCCGAACTAAAGCGGGGTATTTTTATCAAGACGCAATGGGGCAACGTCCGGCCCTCCTGGCATATTAAATCGGCGGCCATTTCGCTGAAATATTTAGGCGAAAGCTTCGACCTCCACACCAGCAGCCGGGAGCTGGTCTTTCCCCATCATGAGAACGAAAATGCAATAGCCGTTGCGTTAACCAGAAAGCCGCTGGCCCGCTTTTTCGTCCACTGCGACCGCGTGCTCATGGATGGCAAAAAATTAGATGAGCAGGCGGCCGGCTTGACGATCGCCGAACTCGTTAATATGGGGTATTCCGGCCGGGTCATTCGCTTCTGGCTGCTTTCCAGCCACTATCGGAAACCAACAGCGTTTTCAAAAGAGCGCCTGGCCGACGCCGGGCGCGCGCTCGAACGCCTGGATCGCTGTATCTCCAATTTGCGCTGTGTCAAACACGGGAGTGCTTATGCCGAAATTGAACAGTTGCTCTATGACCTTAAAAACGGTTTTATGAGTGCGATGGATGATGATTTGAATATATCGGCAGCCCGGGCAGCGATTTTTACAATCGTCAAAAAAGTCAATACCCTCATCCTCAACAAACAATTGAATACAACCGACGCCTTAAAGATTGTCGATGCCTTCCGCGACATCGACGCTGTTTTGAAGGTCTTTAATTTTTTTGATGCTTATGCTGATCCCCATATACAGCAACTGCTTAAAAAAAGAGAGCGTGCCCGCGCGGCGGCGAAATGGGACCTGGCCGATAAAATCAGAGATGAACTCAGATCACGCGGCATACCGGTGCAGGACCAGGGTTAAGGTTCAGGGTTCAGAGGTTCAGGGTTCTGGGTTCAGAGGTTCAGGGTTCAAGGGTTCAGTGGTTAGCACAAAGATGGTAAACTTGAAGATGATTTAACAATTCTATTTTCAACCTTTGATTTATGCTTTCTATTATTTAACCTTCCAACTTTGAACCCTGAACCTTTAATTTGAAAATCCCAGCAGGTAGGGGTAAGCACCATCATACACGGGAGATCTCAATTCGAATGATACAACCAATTTATTTCCCCTTTACCTACGTGCCGCAATGGGTGGCAGAGATTTTTGCTGCCGGTTTCCAGCATTTTTATGTTTATCAGCCCTCGGGTAAAGACTTACCGGCTGAAATGCAATTCTGGGTGGGAAAAAATGCCATGAACGTGTGTGTGCCGGCGCCGGCTGAAGATAAGAATTTTACCGAAATTGTCAGGGCGTTTCAGCAATTTGCGCAGCAGCACGCGGATGTCAGGGACCTCAAATCGGCAGCATTCTGGAATCAGCATGGCGCAATTCCATTCTTCGATGATACATCTGCCTCACAAATTATTGCCGATCTTAAAAAAGACCGTAAGCCGAATAGCGGGCGGGCATATCCGGAGACACTTTTACGCGCGCGGGTCTTTTTAGAATTTGCCCAGGAATTCGACCGGCAAAATGCCGAATTGCAGCAGGAATTGGAGGATACGGATCGGCGTTCGGAAGCATTGCTAAAGAACCTGAATGGTCAAAATGATAACGAACCCGCGTTTGCTCGGCTTACAGCTGAGATCAAATCTGATGATCCGGGTGATTACATGCCTTTGGATCGACTGCTGGCCTGGACGCGTCTTTTTTTAAAGGAACCCATCGATTCTGGATTTCTGGTTACCAGCAGCCCAACGATTTTGAATACCCTGCTTGAAAGTTTGGTACCCAATGAAAAGCTATTTGAACTCAACGGATTGCCGACCCTTGCCTCAAATGACGACACGCTGACGGCCTGGCGGAAAACGTTTTACCGCCAGATAAAAAACGGGATTGAAACCGAGGATTCATTTACCGGAGGTGCCTTTGCTCAAACGCTGCTGTTGCCAGAACGTGCTGCTCAATTCAAGCTCACACTTTACCGCTTGCCCGGTTGCACGCCGACCCAATTATGTGCGCGGTTCTTAAAAATGCCAAATGGCGTCAAAAACGAATTTAATCTGACGCCTGACATAAAGAATACGCTGCTTGGGCTTATCGAACGCAACCCCTTATAGCACCGATCATTTTGGGCCCAGCTCTCTGCCGGTTTTCATCATCGCCAATCAGTTGGATTTTTTTAATAGGGTTTGTTCCGCTTAATTTTAGTAAAAAATACATCAAGTCTTGACTCGCTTTTCCAATTGGTATATGGACTTCATTTTTAATAGAATCCAAGGTGGGTTGTCATCACCTTAATCAAATCCTAAATTCGAAAGGAGATTTACATAATGGCTTTTAATCCGATCGTTGACGCAGAAAAATGCGTAGGTTGCGAAGAATGTGTGGATGTTTGCCCGGTTGAGGTATTCGAAATGCAGGACGGCAAATCCGTACCGGTGAATGCTGAAGAATGCCTGGGCTGTGAAAGTTGTGTTGAAGTGTGCGAAGAAACCGCTATTGTCGTAGAAGAAACCTAATCCGATTTGACCCCCTGATCATCGGTTATATGTCAGCTCTGGATCAGGGGGCTCTTTTTCTGGTCACCCTATGAGGTGCATGCCCAGTGACCGGGTATGCTGACTCCTGCCATCTGCCTTTACCTATCCAAACGATGCCCACATTATACCTGCAGCCGCTGGCGCCCTCATGATTATCAGGATCGATCCCAGTCTGGCCGGTATTCGTTGACAACCTCTGGATGAATCCGGGCGGCCCGGATTTGGTCTGGGCTGAATCATCATCAATAATAGATGCTTGCGGACGTAACTGCGCCTTGCTTGCGTGGGCAAACTATGTTAGAAGCTAACTCAAACCTGCATCTAAACTTCATGGTTTGAGCTCGCTGGTCGCCGGGGAAAATAAATATAAATTATTTGCGATCATGGACGGCTTCAGCGACAAGCAGGCCGATGTGACAGCTCAAATCGGTTTTACAGATGACGGAAAAATACCACCCACGCAATTGGGGATGGTTGCGACGCGATGCATTATGAAACAATACGTAATCGATGAGCTCAGGCCCGAGGACCATCATAAGGTCAAACAATATCTGGATGAACATTATGGCCCTGTCGAAATGGGGGGTATCTACTGGATACCGCTATCAGCAGAAGTGCAGACGCAAATCCAGCAGCAACATGCCGATTGCCAACCCTTCTATGTTGCTATTGAATTGCGCGAAGATCAACTGGCCCTTGAGTTGCTGGTGCGCACCAAGCATCGGGTCCGGTGTGCCTGTATGGCGTATGCCGCTGAAAATCAGCGGATTTGGCTGATGGACCTGGTTGATGCCATATTCATACGCCTGGATATCATTACCTGATTGACTATTGTAACGACACGATCGACAAACAAGGGTTCTGGAGATGTTTCGGACCTTATATATTACCATCTGGGTTGTATTATCCACTCTGGTGGCGGGCCTAACGGTTATAATTATTTCGTTTTTTGTCAAATCCGGCAATCCCCTGCACAGAATTGCCCGTTTGTGGGGACGCTCCATCCTGGTCGTCAGCCGCATAAAGGTCACCGTAGAAGGGCTATCCAGTATTGATCCGCAGCGCCCCTACATTTACATGCCCAACCACCAAAGCAATTTTGACATACCGGTTCTGCTGGGGCACATGACTGTTCAGTTTCGCTGGCTCGCTAAAATGGAACTTTTTAAAATACCGATTTTTGGTCATGCCATGCGCAAAGCTGGCTATATCAGTATTGACCGCAATAACCGCGAATCCGCTATTCAAAGTCTTGAGGTGGCAGCTGAAAAAATAAGAAACGGCGTATCGGTGTTGATCTTTCCGGAAGGCACGCGCAGCCGGGACGGTAAAATCCAACCGTTTAAGAAAGGCGGGTTTGTTATGGCCATTGATTCCGGCGTTCCGATCGTTCCTGTTATCATCAGTGGTGCACGCTCGATTATGACCAAGGGCAAGTTCCGCGTCAATCCCGGCCGGATTCGCATGTCGATCCAACAGCCGATTGACACGACGACTTACTCCCGAGACACAAAGGAAGCATTGATGCAACATGTGCGTTGTATCATACGTGACAATTATGAATCCGGCGAAATGGATGAAAGACCATGCTAAAAATTATACCTCTGGGCGGCCTTGGTGAAATTGGCCTGAATATGATGGTGTTCGAGTATGGGAACACGCTTTTTGTGGTTGATGCCGGTTTGATGTTTCCGGAAGATTACATGCTGGGGGTGGATTTTGTCATTCCGGACATGGACTATTTGCGACAAAACGAATCCCGTGTGGCTGGTATTGTTTTGACCCATGCACACGAAGATCATATTGGCGCTTTACCTTATTTATTAAAGGAGGTCAGGGCGCCGGTATTCGGAACCCCCTTTACCCTGGGGCTGGTTCGGAAAAAAATGGAGGAGCATGAGCTTAGCGGTTCCATGGATATGCATTCCATATTACCGGATGAAGCTTTGAAATTAGGCCCGTTCACCCTGGAATTTATTCGTGTTGGTCACAGTGTGATGGACGGTGTGGGGATTTCCATCCAATCACCGGTGGGTAGAATCATCCATACGGGTGATTTTAAGATTGGCTATGGTTCCGTTGATGGGATGGCCACGGATGTAAACAAGTTTGCCAAATTTGGAGAAGAGGGGGTGCTGGCCCTGCTCTCTGATTCTACCAATGTGGAACGGGAGGGATATCCCATCACCGACAAAGATATTTGCGGTGCCTTGCTGCGGATAATCACCGAAAGCAGCGGCCGTGTGATAGTGGCGTTGTTTGCATCCAATATTGCCCGCATTCAGGTTATTTTGGATATTGCCAGAGCGAACGGGAAAAAGATTATCTTTGATGGCAAAAGTATTGAAGCCAGCGTTCATATTGCCACTGAACTGGGGTATCTGGATACTGCCGCTTACGATGTTATTTCAATCGAGGAGCTCGAGGATTATGAAGATGGAGAGATGATCATCATTACCACCGGAACCCAGGGGGAACCCATGTCCGCTCTGGCCCGAATGTCCGCCGGGACCCATAAGTATATTAAAATAAAATCAGGCGATACAGTGGTTTTATCCTCTAAATTCATCCCCGGTAATGAGAAGGCGATCGCCAAAATTATCAACAATCTCTATCGCAAAGGCGCTGATGTGATCTACGAGAAAATATCGGATATTCATGTTTCCGGGCATGCTTTTCGCGAAGAGCTCAAATTGATGATTAAATTGACCCAACCGCGGTATTTTATTCCGATTCATGGAGAATACCGGCACCTGATTTTGCATTCGCGGCTGGCCGAAGAAGTGGGCATCCCAAAAGAAAACATCTTACTGACTGAAAATGGTCAAATTGTCGAAATTGACAAAAACGGCGGCCGTCTGAATGGACGGGTTGCCACCGGACGCCTGCTCATTGACGGCAAGGGCGTTGGCGATGTCGGGCGCAGTGTCTTGAAGGAACGCCGGGTGCTGTCCGAAGATGGCATGGTGGCTGTGACCATGGCATTTGACGAAGAAACCGGTGTTGTGGTTTATGGTCCGGAAATTATTTCAAGGGGTTTTGTATTTGAAACTGAAACGGGCCACCTGCTGGAAGATGCCCAGTGTGTGGTTTTGGAGATTGTCGAAGAGGTGACACCGGAGGTTAACAACCGGGTCGATATCATCCGCTCAAAGGTTAAAACCGCCTTGCGGCAATATTTTTTCTTTACCATCGGTCGCCGGCCGGTTATACTTCCGTTTATTATGGAGGTTTAG
>CAZJHF010000032.1:0-16551 GCA_964545505.1 uncultured Desulfobacterales bacterium
ATCGGTGTCATATTGGAATACGAAAATGACGGATCAGACAAGACATCTTCAGCTATGTCACCGACAGCATCAGTTTCAACCGCCACTTCCCGACAAGACAATTTACGTGTAGGCATTATTGGTGCAGGCAGTTTTGCCACAAACTCCATGATTCCTTTGTTGGCAAAGAGAAAGGATATGATCCTTCAGTCTATCGCATCTTCCACTGGGATCAAGGCTGCAGCGATTGCAAAAAAATACGGGATAACTCGTGTTGTATCTGAAGCTAACGAAATCATTGAAGCGCCAGATATTGACTGCGTTTTAATATTTACTCGACATGGTACCCACGCAGCTTTGTCTGAAAAAGCCCTGCTCTCCAATAAACATGTCTTTGTTGAAAAACCACTTGCCCTCACAGAAGAAGAACTTGAGAGAGTTGTCTCTGCTCAAAAAAGATCCGGTAAAATATTAATGATTGGGTTTAATCGTCGGTTTTCTCCTTTGGCTAGCATTATAAAAAACTTTTTCTCTGATCGCTGCCAGCCCATGCTGATTAGATATCGGGGAAATGTCGGCTATCGCCCCCCTGAACACTGGCTTCACGATCCGATTGATGGCGGTGGTGTCATCCTTGGAGAAGCCTGTCACTATATTGACTTTTGCCGCTGGATGGTTGATTCACCGATAGCTAACGTTGAGGCAAGGAGCCTTGGGTCAAGCAAAACAAAATTCATCCCGGAAGATAATGTGACAATAAATCTATCTTTTGAAGATGGTACGATAGCCGTTATAAACTATGTTTCAAATGGTGCCAAGGGCTTCGGGAATGAACGATGTGAGGCCCACGCTGATGGAAAGTCAGCGGTTTGGGAAGATTTCAAATTTGTAAAACTTGTAAAAGACTCAGGATTTCCAAAAACCTATAGAAATCGAATCATATTGAAAAAAGGGTACCTCGAAGAATTAGATGCTTTTTTTCATCAGGTTAAGCAAAAAGCTCCTAGTAAAATTGAATGGCTTCCCAGCCAATTGGATGCGTCATTGGCTGCAATTAGGGCTGCCAGATGCGTTTAACCACGTAAATGTTCAAAGTAAATACTGAGGGGTCGGGGAGTTTTTTTAAAGCGGTCGCTACATGAATCATCAGCGACTGCATCGTGCAAACTCATGTATAAAGGAGCGTAACGAAAGAACAGAAATCATATATAAAATAATGAGTTAAATGCAATTTCAGCATTGTGTCAATCAGCCGCTTTGAGATTACGGACTGTTCTTTCGCAACGCTCCCTAATGCATTCAGACAGTGCACGATTGCGCTGCTGATAATTCATTCCGCTATTGACAAGGGCTGGGCAGAAAAACTCCCCGACCCCTCAAATATATATAATTTCAAATTAATGCGACCTCTGAAAATGTTCATTTTTGTTAGAGGTTAAAAAGGCTATCATTCTAGCCACCCCGATGAGAACTTAGCGGTTCGGGCATTCATACATTGAATATTTCCTATATTACGAATTGAGCCTGTTGCCGAAATTGTACGAAAAAGGACATTTTACTAAATCCGTTCAAAGGCGTTACACCATGACGAATAATGACTCCGAATCAGATTTCATGGCATATGAAGAAGCGTTTTCTTCCTTTACAAAACGTTCGCTAAAGAGAATAAAAAAAGAACCCTATATTTTTTTCCCAGGACTAATGGCTTATTTTAAAGGTTTATACTACAAAATCAAGTTTAAGCTCCTATTTAAAAAAATCAAAATCGGAAAGCATTTTCGCGTTTATGGAAAACTTATTATCACCGGACCAGGACGTATTATTTTCGGAAATGATTGTTTTATCATATCTCAAGTTACCAAGACCGTTAGAATCAAATCCATGCTTCCTGATTCAAAATTAATTCTCGGTGATCATGTAGGCCTAAATGGCACATCTATTGTTTGTATTGACGAGATAAGCATCGGAAATTTTTCTAACATTGCTGATGCGTATATTACAGATACTTCTGCCCATCCCATAAGCATCGACCGGAGATTATATTCCGTCAAAGACGTTCCAACTGAAAAAATCTATATAGGTAAAAATGTGTGGGTTAGCGTCAATTCTGTCATTTTAAAAGGAGTTCAAATAGGAGATAACAGCGTGATTGGTGCATGCTCTCTGGTAAGAAAAAGCCTGCCCCCAAATGTTTTGGCTGCTGGTATACCGGCGAAAATTATTAGAGAATTACCAACATCATATTCTACGACAAACAAATAAACAGCATCAAACAATGCATCTATGGAAGATAACCAAAAGCGTTCCTTTGGAATCATCGTAAGACTGACCCTTGGAATACTTCTCGTTATTCTGCTTACCTGGAATGTAAGCATCGATAAGTTACTTCTCTCTATCGCCAAAACTTCACTTCCTTATCTTTTTTTAGCAATATTATATCAATATGCCTCCATTTTTTTGGGCTCATTCAACCAATATATTCTATTTACCGCCTTCTCGAACCTGCCCTTCAAAAGTTTTTTAACCGCATATTTCAGAGCATACGCCTTCGGACTCTTGCTTCCCGGCCAAATCGGGGATGCAAGTATTGCCTTTTTTTTAAAATCAGAAGGTTTGTATTATAGCCAGACACTGTCAGTTTACATACTGGATAAATTTTTGACGTTCATTCTATACGTATTGGTCTTGTTCCTATTCATAGGAGATATTATGGGATATCCCAAAATTATCTCTTTATTATCAATATTTGCTCTAGTACTTTCATTGTCGATAGCGTTTTATATAATAGTCAGGTTAACAAGTTCTTTTCCCGTGTCTTGGCAAGAAAACAGGCTGATGCGTTTCGGTCACAATCTTTCATCTCAACTATTTTTTTTTATAAAGCATCATCCTTTCCTGCTGTTAATTAACCTTTTTCTTACCTGCCTCAAACTGGGTTTTGTAATGCTTTGTTATCATGCAATGATAACTTCTTTGAATTACAGCCTGTCAATATGGAAAGTCGGTTCTGCTGCCCTTGCATCAGGGATTGTTGGGTACATCCCTGTTTCGATACAGGGTTTAGGAACTGTTGAAGCTATGGCTTTATTGAACTTCAAAACTCTGGGCGTCAGTCCTGCTGATGTATTGGTGGTTTATTTGGTTTTAAGATCAAATAATTATGTGGCGGCCTGTTTGGCATATGCTGCCACATGCATTGCCAAGAAAAATAAAACCAATGAGAGGAATATTGCTTGAAAAATAGAGAGCTTAAACACAAGGTAAGCGCTGATCAGTATGACAATGTCTGGATCAAGAATACCTGGGGCTGGGATACCCCGGATGAATTTGTTCGTTCTCAAGGAAGAAATTTACGGCCGCGTATTCGATATGCCCTTAAAATAGCGACGCTGTCCCCGGGTATGACCGTTTTGGATGTGGGATGCGGACGAGGAGAAGTGGTTTTATACTGCGCACGCAATGGGATTCACGCGCTGGGCGTTGACTATTCAAAAGAGGCAATCTCAATTGCGCAGAAGGCTAAAGCCGCCCACAATACAGAACAGCAAAAGCGAATGAGGTTTATATGTGATGATATAGAAAAAATAGAATTCAATGAATCCTTTGACCGTATTTTTATGCTCGATTTAATAGAACATTTGCATGATTGGGAGCTTTCGAAATTATTCAAGGTCTGCGGCAGGCTACTTAAACCAGATGGCTTTTTAGTCATTCACACTTTGCCAAACAAGTGGCTGTATGAGATAACGTATCGTCGAATCCTGCGGTTATTTATGCCATGGCTGCCTGCCAATCCGCGAACGGAAAAAGAAATGTCTATTCATATTAACGAAATGACACTTATTCATCTGGCGCTGATCGTTCGGGAAGCAGGCTTTGGTTCGAGAATTTGGCTAAAGGACCTGCTCGTTGAACAGGCGCGTTGGCATAAAAGGCGGAAACGTGAAGACTTCCTGGGGAGAGTTTATAGCTTGTTTGCGAATCCTGTTACCGGGACGATCTACAAAATCCTCGCCAAAACACCACTTAAATTGTTAATAGTGAACGAGATATTTGCTTTAGCCTGGAAAAAAAAACAGAATCCAACGATAAAGGTTCCGTCAGCTTTTACAGAGCGTTTTATTATAAAGCTCATAAATCGTTTCAGCTGAATATGTCACCGTAACTGTCTATTGGAATACCTGTCAGCGGATATTTCATTTTTTTGAAAGAATATGTGAACAGAATGGATCTGCGGGCAAGTATTTACCGATCAAGAATTATCTGCGTTGAGGTGTATGCCGCTTGACGGATATTTTGCGTTCGCGCCGTTCAAATCTCAATTGACATATCTGTTCGGATATCAGACTCATCATGAAAATAATGATCGAAGCAACGTACAACAAAGCGCTCATATTGGTAAAACGCCCTTCGGTGATAAACGAATAGAGGTAACGAAAGCTTCCCAGTAAAAACATGATAAAACTGACCGGCAGAAAAACCCGCATGGGTGAATAAAGGGTGCAGATCCGAATAATCATCATGAAAAAGCGGACACCATCCTGAATCGGTCTGATATTGCTGGAACCCTTATGGCGGGGACGGACGGTGATCGGGATATACTTAACACTTCTCCCGGTCCGTAAAACACCAAGGGTAATTGTGGTTGGATACGAATACGTATTCGGCAGCAAATAGACAAAACTGCGCGCCACCTCGACTTTGACGGCCCGGAACCCGGACGTTAGATCCTGAATCTGAAACTTTGATACATAAGAACCGAGCCAATTGTAAATTTTATTGCCGATGCTGCGTACCACCGAGGCTTGGCTGCCTTTGCCGCGGGTGCCGACGACCATGTCGAATTCGGGCAAATACGCCACCATCCGGGCAATGTCATCCGGATCGTGTTGGCCGTCAGCATCCATGAATACGAGCACATCGCCGGTTGCAGCACGGATTCCACTTTTTATAGCGGCGCCGTTGCCGATGTTGTAAGGATGGCTAAATACCCGCGCTCCGACATCTGCCGCAATTGAGGCGGTGTCGTCAGCAGAGCCGTCGTCGATCACGACGATCTCGAAATCTGGATACCGCTTTTGAATACTTTGAATCAGGCCCGCAATGGTTTGGGATTCATTGAAGGCTGGAATCACAACTGAAACTTTAGTTTCTGTCATATTCTGAGAAAACGTTTGGGTTGATATTTCTTTGGCAGCAAAAGAAGAAAACGGCTGTGCTGAGCGATTGATGCTACTCGGATGTCCTTAATTATATTATAAATTTTACGAATTTACAAGCGTCGACCAGTTGTTGGCACGAAAAGCCGTAACCCCGTATCCCGACTGATTTTTGCACCCGCGAATTCCAGTCACCTGGCGTTCAATGCCATATCAACTCAATGCCGGCAAGAAAGCACGATGCCATATTGAAATAGTGGCGTCCTAAATCAGTTCGAACAATCCGTATCCGTCTTTTGAGAAAATAGACTGAGCGTGGGTCGCAAAAAACGCTTTGAGCATTTCCCTTTTTCTTTCACTGAATTGCCGGGTTGCCCACTGATTAAATAGATCGAACCGAATCATGACATGGGTATACCCATTTTCCTGCAGATCCCCTATAAGCATTTCCGTCGATTCAGACCGCTTAATGCTTTGCTGAAACTCGTATTGACCAAAAATTAATTCCCGATCACAGTAGTAGCGCCGATTTCCCAAAAAGAGGCCCATTATTTTGGCATTATCAGGTAAATGGCGATTTGCGTATTGATATATCGAATATTCAGGACGATATTTGACGATATAGGCATCACGGCTCATCTGCCCGCTTAAATATTTGAACGGCTGGACATAATTAAATTGCTGAACGATATAAAGCCCGTTGTAGAATAATAGAGCCGCTCCTAAAACTAGAATGCTGCTTTTTGAATACCATGAAGGTAGATTTTTCCATCGACTCGTAAACGCGGTAACCATATTATGAAAACCAAACATTGCCAGGACGACCAGCGGCGGGATGATCGGGGCAACATAGCGGATGCGTATACTGGTCGTGCAAAATGTATACAAAACAAAGAGGATCGCAAAGAATATAAATATTTTCTTTTCAATTCGCAATGCCTCTGAATGGCGAGTTGTTTGAAGAAAGGCAAAAAACGGCAACAACAAAAGAAACGGGCTTAGCTGACCATCAAAATGTTTGGGGCTGTTATCCTGGCCCTGGATAAAAATCCTGACCGGAATGAGGGCAATCTCCCACCACGACTCGCCGAAAATGACCCGTCGCATCGCAAATGAGCCCCAGGCTGTGGGTTTGGCTTTTGATAGTGGCTGTGAATCAACGTCAGGTCCAAGGTTTTGCGGATCAATTTGTGAAATTGGAGACACCGGTATACGACGGTTAAACAATGTGTCGTAAAGCGGATAAATTGGATTTGCCGTCCAGATATAGTTGCGAATCATCCAGGGCGAAAAAACCAACAGTGCCATAGAAACAAATATGACACCGAACCCCAATGCCTTGAGTTGAATTCTGCCAATGGATGCGTTGTCCGCCGGATCTTTCGGGTTAGATTTTGTTTTGGACTTGCTTATATAAACAAAGGGGATAAATAAGGTTAAAATGAGCAATACGACTAAGCCATTGTATTTTGTTCCCAGCGCCAGACCGCAACAAATAGCCGATAAAATTAAGAACCTGACTTGAAAGTGGCTTTCAATCCACTTAAGCAGGCTCATCAGAGCGGCTGTCGAAAAAAAGATCAGCCCCAGATCAACATAGACCGTGATGGAAAGTTTAACAATAATCGGCAGAGATAGAAAAAAGATGGCTCCAAAAATGGCCCAAACTGCGCCCAATCTTTTGACCAAATAGCCATAAATGAGCCATGCCGTCAGCAGCGCAAACGCAAAATGTATAAATTTAGGGGCAATGTCATTACCGAAATAAAGTGGAATGACATATAAAAGGTCCAGATTCAACGGGTAATAAGAAAACAGAACGGCGGGTATTTCGCTTATGCCACCCTGTTGCAAGTACAACTTGGGAACGGTCAGGTGGTGGGTCAGCGCATCACGGCTGACCGGTGGCACCCCGGAAAGAATGAGGATGGAGACAATTAAGATTGCTAAAAGTCCCACGAGGGAAACAAGCAGAACAGCACTCTTTTTCAATGAATGCGGGTCGTCATTTATGCCGTTGGTCGTCTTCATGAAACAAGCTGCAAGTGTTTTTTTTAGTCGATGAACCTATTGAGTTAAGGTAATCTAAAGCCCTATTACGGATCCGATGGCCGGGGGCTAACTTTTATTTTCCGGACCCGTTTTCATTCCGGTAATGCATGCCGCCCCATCGATTCCAATCGAATCAACCCGACGCGATCATTCCAGCCCCTTTTTAAGGATCTCCGGTGGAATATGGCCCAGGTAGACCTCACCATCTATGACATAAGCCGGCGTGCCCGTAATTTTAAGCTTATTGCCCTTCCAGATGTCCCGCCGGAGCTCTGTTTGCGTTTTGCGGTTGTTCATCGTTTGTTTCAAGGTCTCAACGTTGAGACCTGTTTTTTCCGCCAGCTCTCTTAGATCTATAACTTCCGTCTTTCCTGCAACCCCGAACAGATAATCGTTGACCGGCCAGAAGTTTTTCATGCGGGCAGCTGATATAGCAATTAACGCCATAATCCCGGATCCTTCATGGAATGGCTCCTTGACGATGGGATTGACGGTATGGTCCATGGGATAATGACGATGGATCAATCGTAATTTATCAGCGTGTTTCGCGACGAGCTGGCGCAGGAAAAAATGCATTTTTTTGCACTGAAAACATTGATAGTCGGCAAATTCAGTAATTTCAAGCACCGGTGATTCAGCGCCTATCCACGGATGCCCTGATTCGTCAATCCCCATAGTCGTGCCGTCTGACAAAGGCGGTGCTTGAAAATTCCAGTAAACCGGATAAAACACCCAGATCCCAATGACGGCAATGATAAAAAGTGAAAAAACAGTCAGCGTCTGGGTTCTTTTTTTCCACAAGTAGAGAACATCTTCTTTTGTATCCTTCACCAGACCGGCATCTGCAAATCTTCTTCGGATAATCCATGCATAATACAGCAGAATTAGATTAACCGCATATAAGACAATACACATAATACAATAGCTGCCGATCCAGTAGGTGGAGATCAGCGCCAGGATGACGCTGTAACCGGTAAAACCCAGTGAGATCCAGAACACAATCGACCACACCCGTTTTTTTTCAGCACCTTTAGTCCCGGCCAAAGGCAAACACAACAAAAGGAAACCGTAACCGATGATCCCCCAAACCGGCACCGGTAAGTTTAGCAATATTGAATAGGAGCTCTGTGAGACGGTATCGCAATTAATCGCACGGGAAATGGCGCAAAAGCTTTTATATTCGATATGCGTGTAAACCCAGTAGTGGGAAACGGAAAGGTAGATGGCCACAACCAGGCCGATCAGCGTTATGATGACCACGGTCCCCAAATAAACCCCAAACGGCAATGGCCGGACATCTTTTGAAGTGGTTTTGGCGATTTTCATTTGTGAGACAGTCTGTCAGCTCTAATCGGAATGATGATCGGAGCAAAATGCCATTATCTTCAGTTGATCAAATTTAGCGATCAAAAAGCGGTCGTAAAAGCCTGTATAACGTCAGATAAAAAAGGCATTTTACTGTTTGTTTCTTCCGTCGGAAGCGGCGGCACTTTCCGTTTTGGCTTTCGAGGCGCTGACCAAATTATTTTGAGCCTCGCTAAAATCAGGATCAAGGCGCACTGCCTCTTTAAATAAGACGATGGCGCGATCAAATTTTCCCAGCTGGAGCATAGCGACACCCATATTGTTGAGTGCGACTGCATTTTCGGGGCGTAGCTTTATCGCCCGGGCGTAATGCTGCATCGCCTCTGCTACCCGGCCCATGTTCAGATAAATATTGGCCAGATTAATATGCGCATCGGCCGAGTCGGGATTGATGCGCAGGGCCTTGGCGTAATGATGGATGGCATCGGGCATCCTTCCGATGCCGGCCAAGGCAATACCCATTTGAATATGCGCATTTTCAAAATCGGGATCGATTTTCAGCGCTTTAGAATATTGGTCCAGGGCGTCATCAACTTTTCCCAGAAGATACATCTCAATGCCCAGGTTGGTGAGAACGGCGGCATCTTTTGGATTGATTCGCAATGCCTCCCTGTAGTGCATTATGGCTTGATTGGCGTCCCCTTTTTCTGCCAAGGCGACACCGAGATTGTAATGCGCCGAAGCATAATCGGGATCCAATCTCAGAGATTCAGTATAATGCTCAATGGCTTCTCGCGCTCTGCCCCGATCAAACAGGGCGCCCCCCAGGGCGTCATGCACCCGGGCTTTGTGGGGTGATTTTTGCACACAATCGCGGTAAAAACCCACTTCATCCTGCCAGACTTTGTTTCTTTCATATGTGCCAAAAGCACCGACCATTACAGCCATACCCAGCAGCGCCGCCTGCAGCCACCGGTGCCGGACAAACTGGCAAAACAGCATCACCGCCGCCAGAATCAAAAACATCGAGGGCATATACAGGCGGTGCTCAAATACAAGCTCAAGGCCGATCACCGAGGATTCAATCACTAAATTGCCCAAAAACCACAGCAGACAAAACGATAAAACCCGCTGCCGGGGGGCCAGATATATCCCCAGCGCCAGCATACCCCCAACCGCCCCCACAGACATGACGGTGGTCATCGGGTCAAACAAAGAAGTGGAAAGCGCAAAATCATGTTCCAGATTCAGCCGCGACGGATGCGGCCATAGCAACAGGCTCAGATAAAAAATCACCACCCGAAACTCAGTCAGAACACGCTGGCCAAGCGTAAAATCCCGCGTCGCATAGGTATCTAAAATCTTATCAAAGGGATTACTTCCCAGATACGCGAAAAAAACCACAAAAAACACGGACAAAATAAGCACAGCGCAGATCAAATTGCGCTTCAGCCATGATCGGCTCAGGTCCTGAAAAAAATACCATTCATACAGAAAAATAAAAAACGGCAGGGTGCCGGCGATCTCCTTGGAACCAAAAGCCAGCAGACCGCCAATCAGACTGCCGCCAAACCATACGGACGGATGGATGGATGAACGCCGAGAAGAACCCGAACGCCGCTGCTGGGAAATTCGGCCCCGGGCATACAGCAACAGGCTCAGCACAAAAAACAAAGCCGCCATGCTGTTCATCCGTTGAACAATATAGGTCACCGACTGGGTCTGAACAGGATGCACCAACCACAGGGCCGCGGCCCAAAAAGACACCACAGAAGCATCCAGCAACCGCCACCCGCGCGCCGGCTCTGAGCCGGCAGAAGCAAGCTTGGAACCAGAAAAGTCGCCAGTCGTCGAGCCTGACAGCAGCAGGGTGGTTTTCATCAAAAAATAAAGCAACAGTCCGGTGATCATATGAATGACAATGTTCACCAGATGGTAGCCCAAGACGTCAGCACCACCAACATAATAGTTGAGCCCGAAACTGATGTAGGCCGCCGGGCGGTTGGCAGCCGGACTCTCAATTCCGGCCTTCAACAACGATCTAAAAGAGAGGTCTTTTAGGCGTATATGAGGATTGTCGCGAATATTGAAGGAATCATCAAAAAAATATGGCACCCTTAAGGTATTGGCATAAATCGTCGCCACAAGGAGTCCCAGCATTAAAAGCAACAAAACCGGCTGTTTTCGGGTTCGGGAAGGCATCAGCATTATGGCTCTCAGCCGTTGGTTTTCATTAAAAGCACGTGCGGATGATGTAATGCTAATATTGTATCTCGAAAAGCGGACAATCGCAAGTCGGATGATTAAAACGGATTAGAAAGAAAACAGGACGTTATGTATTATTTGGACGTTCTGAAAATGGCTGTCGACGAAAAAAATCAGGGGAAGAGAGCATCACTCTCTTCCCCCGAAGTAACAACGTTAAAATTCAGACTAACTCAGCAATTACATTGTTTTAGAGACGGTGTTAAATCTGGGGCATCGGGTGGAAACATCCGTAACCGTTACAGTTATAGCATTTGCGGCGCCTGCGATCGTATAGGTATTATTATTTGATAAATCCGTACCACTTACCGGCATCCCCGGACTGGTCGCTGTAACCGACATGTTATCCGGATCAGCGAAATAGTCTGCAATGGCGCCCATAACCGAGTCCACATCTGTTTCGGCAGAGCTGCAATAGGCCTTGTCGCGGTAGCTGATGAAGTTTGGAATGGCGATGGCCGCCAGAATGCCGATGATGGCAATAACGATCATCAGCTCGATCAGTGTAAAACCCTTAGCATTGTTTCCTCTTAGTTTTTGTAACATGTTTTAGCCTCCCTTGGTTTAATGATGTAAGTAAAAGATCCTTAGGTTACTAATTGATGTAGATGGTCAATTTGTTTTGCTTTACGTTAGTAGCAAAAGCTATGCCATAGTCAATCATAATTTTATAAAATTATATGTATCTGAAATAACTATTAATATTTTTATTGACCCCAAATATGCCGCTCAGTCAGCGCTGTCAATTTTTGCGCATTTACAATTATCGGGCCGCCCTTTGACAAAATTTGTCATTTTCGTTTTGCCTTTGAACATCGCGCGGAACACATCCGCAATGCGCATATTGGCACATTTTTATATTTCTACAGGAATTTTTGGGTCTTTGGTGGAAAGAATGCTGGCTGAGGGCATTTACGCCCGCAGGTATATCAGGTATCGATCCCCAATTTATCCAGGCGATATCGCAGCGAACGAAAACTGATGCCCAGCAGGTCAGAGGCTTTGTTTTTATTGCCGTTACTGCAATCCAGCGCTTTTTTCAGATATTCGCGCTCGATTTCCTCTAAGATGGAATCCAATGCAACGCCGCGGGCGACCTCGTCCAGATCGAAGCGGCGGTCTTTGAAGCCTTCGATCCAGCGGCGCTTGTGCAGCGAGAGCGCCAGGCTGTCGGGCAGGATAATATTGGTGGTGGAAAGCGCGACACTGCGCTCCAGTAAATTCTCAAGCTCGCGAATATTACCAGGAAAATCATATTTCTTTAATAGGTCAATGGCATATGATGAGAACTTCGTAATTTCTTTTCCCATCTCCTTGGAGTATTTTTCAAGAAAATGCTGGGCCAGAGCCCGCAGGTCGGCCTTTCGTTCTCTGAGCGGCGGCACTTTGATTTCAATCACATTTAAGCGGTAAAACAGGTCTTCCCGGAAATTGCCGGCGATCACCTCTTCTTCCAGGCTTTTGTTGGTGGCGGACATGATCCGGATATCAACGGAGATATCCTCGTTGCCGCCGACCGGCATAAAAACCTTTTCCTGGACCGCCCGCAGCAATTTCACCTGAATCGGTAGGCTCAGCTCACCGATTTCATCCAGAAAGACCGTGCCCTTGTGGGCAATCTCAAAAAGCCCCTTCTTATCGTTGGTGGCACCGGTAAAAGCGCCTTTTTTATGGCCGAACAGCTCACTTTCCATGAGCGTCTCGGGGATGCCGCCACAGTTAATCACCATAAACGGCTGGCTGCTGCGATCGCTTTCCTGGTGAATCGCTTTGGCAATAACCTCTTTGCCGGTGCCGCTTTCTCCGGTAATCAGAACGTTGGTTTTGGTTTTGGCAACCTGTCGAATCAAATTATAAATATGGTGCATGGCGGGGCTGTTGCCCACAATCATATCGAAATGGAGGCTTTTTTTCAGTTCGTCGTCAATCTGCTTTTTCTCATGCTCGACGGACCGCAGCTCAAGCGCCTTGGCAACCGTGGCCAGCAATTCATCCTTATCAAATGGTTTGGGAACATAATCATAGGCCCCCTCATTCATGGCCTCAACGGCTGTTTCGGTGGTCGAGTAGGCCGATATCAGAATAACCACATTATTCGGATTGTGCTTTTTCGAGGCCCGCAAAACATCCAGGCCGGTAATATCGCCCAGGCGGATATCACACAGCAAAAGATCGAAATGGTTTTTTTCCAGCACGCTGATCGCCTCGCGCCCGGTTTCGGCGCAGGTGACGGCGTAGCCTTCATTGGTCAGCATGTATTCAAGCAACTCACGCATACTGAGTTCGTCATCAACAACCAAGATTTTAGGATCGCTTTGGGCCATAGTATTTTCCCGGGTTAATAGAGATTGATAATATATTCGGCCAATTCATTATGAATCTTTAAGTTCTTTTAAACCATGATAGACAACCCGGCCGCCAACCATGGTCAGGACCGGCCTTCCGGTTAATCGCCATCCGTCAAACGGACAGTTTCGGCTCATAGATTGAAAGCGATTGGCATCAACTTCATAGACGACATCGGGATCAATAATGGTAATGTCGGCAGTGCCACCGGGCTGCAGACCGCATTCGAGTCCCAATATGCGGGCCGGATGGGTGGACATCTTGGCAATTAATTCGGTGATGGAGATCACGTTTTCGTGCACCAGTTTTAAACTCAGGGAAACGGCGGTTTCCAGGCCGATAATCCCATTGGCGGCCAATTCAAATGCAACCGCCTTTTCGCGATCTGAATGCGGGGCATGATCGGTTGCGATGACATCGATGGTGCCGTCCGCCAGGCCTTGCCGGATAGCCGCTCGATCTGTTTCCGAGCGCAGCGGCGGATTCATCTTGGCATGGGTGCCCCATTCTCTGACAGCCGCATCGGTTAATAAAAAATAATGCGGCGCTGTTTCGGCCGTAACCGGCAAGCCCTCGGATTTTGCCGTGCGCAGGGCGGCAACCGATTCAGCCGTGCTGACGTGCGCAATATGCACCGGGGCGCCGGTGGCCTTGCTCAGGGCAATATCGCGCTCGACCATAACGCTCTCACTGGCGTTGGATATGCCGGCCAGATTCAGTTCAACCGCTACCGGGCCGGCATTCATGACGCCGGTGGCAGCCTGGTTCAAATCTTCGCAATGGGAGATGACCGGCAATTCAAGGGCATGGGCAGCCACCAGAGCGCGCTGCATCAGGGAGTCATCCATAACCGGGTTGCCGTCATCGGATAGCGCCACAACCCCGCAGGCCTGTAAGCGCTCAAAGGCTCCAAGTTCGCGGCCGGCCAGCCCCACGCTGATGGCACCGACTGGATAAACGCGCGCCCCTCTGGCACGGGCGGCTTTGCTTAAAATGAATTCTGTTACGCCACAATTATCATTTACCGGATCCGTGTTGGGCATGCAGCAGACAGCGGTGAAACCGCCCCAGGCAGCCGCCCCGGCACCGGTTTCGATGGTTTCCTTGTGTTCACCACCGGGCTCTCTGAGATGAACGTGCATGTCGATCAAACCCGGACAGACAATTTTCCCGCTAGCATCAATCGTTTGCGATGGCGCCTGGCTGGCCCGCAGTTCAGTGTTGGGCGCTGCCGTCTGCCCCGCTGCAATAATCTCTAAGATTTGATCATCCTGAACGATAATATCGGCAATCGTGTCCAGGCGTCCGGGTTCGATCACCCGTCCGCCCTTTATCTTGATCAACATCGCGGTTGTCTCCCGTTCAAAGGGTCAAGACCTGAATGCTGTGAGAAATGGGCAGGCGTCTATTTTAACAGATCTCCGAGTCGATCCCAGCGGACCCCAAAATTTTCTTTATCCCATGACCAGTAAATCAAAAAAGCCTTGCCGTTCAGGGCCTTATAATCCACAAAGCCCCAGAACCGGCTGTCAAAGCTTTCATCCCGGTTATCCCCCATGACAAACAGAGACCGTTGCGGAACGGTGACCGGACCGAAATTATCCCGTGGCCGCACATGGGCCCCTAAAATGCGGGGATCCGTGTAAACGCCGTATTCATGATTGACTTTCTGACCATTCACATACAGCTGTTTGTCGCGAATCTCGATCACATCTCCCGGAATACCAACGACACGCTTGATGAAATCCTTATTGGGGTCAACCGGGTATTTGAAGACAACGATATCGCCGCGCCGGGGGGTTTTAATCGGGATGATGGTTTTGCGCAAATAGGGAAGTTTTATGCCATAGATAAATTTATTGACCAGGATGTGATCGCCAATTTGCAAGGTTTGTTTCATTGAGCCGGAGGGAATTTTGAATGCCTGAACCACAAACGTACGAATAAACAAAGCGATTACAACGGCAACCAAGATGGCTTCAATATTTTCGCGCCAAACGCCCTTGCGGGGATAGTCGTCTGTGGTTTCAGCAATTTGTTCTGATTTCAATTTTAATCGCTCACCTTTCTAATATGATACTTTAATTTTATTCCGTATACTATTATATTTTAATTAGATATTAAATTTATATTAATTTATGATCGCGTATCCGTCTCTGAAATATTTTAAGGTACGACGCCGATTCCGAGTATGAAAATCAAAAATCGCAAAACCAGGTTTGCGTATATGCCGGCAACAACATCGTCGGCAACGATGCCCCGGCCGCCGCTGACCTTTGTATCCAGCCACCGAATGGGAATCGGTTTTAGAATATCAAAGACTCTAAAAATGATAAACCCTAAAACTGCGGTTGGCAGGTTAAAGGGCAAACCGACGAAAGTGACCAGCAGCCCGGCGATTTCATCGATAACAATTTGAGAGGCATCTTTTTGTTTTAAAAGCTTCTCAGCCTTTGATGCCAGCGCGACACTCAATCCGATAAACAGCACCACAATGATAACCGACAGCCCGATTTGAAAACCGGAAAGCACATAACAGATCGGCAATCCGATCAGCGTTCCAAAAGTTCCCGGTGCACCCGGCAAATACCCGCTAAAAAAACCGGTCGCCAGAAATAGAACCAGACGGTCGCGAATTCGCATGGTCCCGTGTCTACAATCCGATTTGCTGTTTGTCAACCAACAATACATAAAACAATAAACCGAATCGTTGCCCTTGCCGGTTTAATTTTTAACCACGAAGGCACGAAGTTCACAAAGGATGTCTGCTGTTTTTATCGGTTTTATTTACCAGCGGCTTCGCTTGCGGCAGTTTCCCGGGTGATGATGTCATAAACAACCCGCAGCGGCAAATTGCGTTTGAGAGCGATCTCCCGGCAAAAATCATATTCCGGGACCAGACGCTCGCTGCCGTCCAATTCCCTGACCCGCTTTACCGGGGTTTCACCGAAGGACGTCTGAATGATCACCAGCTCTCTGGCAAGCCGTTTGCGCGCTGTTCGATAATAACGCACGCCCAGCGAGGTGGTTTCAGATAGGAGCCTCTGGATGAGCCGGTCCCTGTCTGCATCCTGGCACAGCACCTGTATCAGGGTGCCGGGTCTGTTTTTTTTCATGTGCACGGGCAGCCAGTAGACATCCAGGGCGCCATCGGCAAACAGGCGCTCCATGATAAAGCCAAAAAACTCCGGGTTCATATCATCGATACAGGCTTCCAGGACCACAATTTGATCGCTCGACATTCCAGCAGTTGTATCTGCAGGCGATCCGGCCATAACGCGCAACAGATTGGGCCTGTCGGGCACTTCCCGTTGACCGGCGCCATACCCGATTTTTTGGACATGCATCGCCGGAATCCGGCCAAAGCGTTGCGCCAGGGAAGCAATAATTGCAGCACCGGTGGGGGTGACCAGCTCACAATCCACATCTGCGCCGTAAATCGGTA
>CAZJHF010000033.1:0-3223 GCA_964545505.1 uncultured Desulfobacterales bacterium
GATATTCGATATGTATCTGTAAAATTGCAATAGTTGGGTTTCTCTCAATGTATCACCAGTTTCCTGTATTTTAAAACTTGGTTGAAAAAGTCCATCTTTTTAGGTATAGATCCATATAAGTTTTTCTGAATCTCCTATTCCAACTGACCCGTAGCGGTTCTCTTTTTTCAGTCTCACATCCGGTTTTTCGTCTGTATCTCGCACTCCTTCGATAATCAAAATGCATGATTTCCCTGTTTAAATCTTAAAATGGAGCAGCATTATCCAAACAATTCGTGAAAGGAGGGCATGAAAATGGGAATGATGGATAAAATGATGGGCATAATGATGGGAAGAATGAGCAAAGAAGAAAAAGAATCTATGATGAATAATGCGATGGATAAAATGATGGGTGATTTGACCGAGGAAGAAAAGCAAAAGATGATGCTTGAGATGATGCCTAAGATGATGGAAGGCATCAATATGCTCGATATAATGCCCAGAATGATGCTCACTATGATCCCCAAGATGTTTCAAGAAGTTAAGGACATCATGGCTGAACAAGGAAAAGAATTGGATGTAAAGGAATTATTGCCAAAGATAATGGCGCCCATGATGTCAACTATGTTGGAAGGTATCGAAAGTGAAAAAATGGTGGAGCATAAGGAAGAGATGATGGAGCGTATCTTTCCAATGGCAGATTTACATCACAAGATCCCTCAAAGACAAATGGAAATGCAACCCGGATGTATAAAACGGCTGATGAAAAATATTTCTATTGAAGATCGAATTGATTATACAGAAAAGATTTTAGGAATTATGGTACAAGAAGGAACTGAGGGGATGGTTGAGGAACAAAAACAAAAATTTAGTTCTAAGCTTCAAGCAATCATCGATTCGGTATCTAAATCTTAATTCTCCTAATAGATTGACATCATCAGCTGAAAAAAAGCAGCGTTTTCTAAATTACAGATTACTCCAACATATCAGCACTGTTAGATCCCCGAAATTCATGTGATATTCATTTTATATCACAGGGGCAATAGTCCACTAATTCCGTTTCTTTTATAGATTTTATATTAATGGTTGTAATCCACACTTTGGTTGAATTTAGGTTTCGTCCACGAATATACAATCTCTCTTTTGATATATTTCTTTTGCTAAACACGTTTCTGCACAGCTAATAAATTCCTGAATAATTGCTTCAATTATTGGAATGATATTGTTTCACTACAAACGGTTTTAGGTCAACGAGGCTGGCCACATGCAGAGGCCCATTAATTTGAAGCAAAATAATATAAAGATCTTCCCAGTGAAGTGCGTGTCAGAGCTGATGAAACATCCCCAAGCTACCCTTGCACAGGCTGTCACTTTTCCCCATGAATGGTCTTTCCGGGCCATAAAATGTCGTTTTTCGGCCAAGCTGTCAATGACTCTTTTGGCTCTCGATCAAATCTTCAGTATTAAAGGTGGAATAATCGGGGAAATTGCAGCTATTCAGATTTGTGCGATAGCAGAGGCAGCCAGGGCTCCCGGGCCGCAGGTGATGCCGCCGCCCGGATGGGAGCCGCTGCCGCACAGATACAGCCCGATGATCGGTGTATGATAGCGAGCGCATTCCGGGGTGGGTCTTAAAATCAACTGATCCAGGGCGTGCTCCCCGTGCAGGATATGCCCCTGCACCAAACCGTAGCGCTGTTCCAGGTCAAGCGGCGATATGACCTGTCGGGCGACAATCGAATCCGTCACGCCGGGCGCATAGCGCTCTAAAGCTGCTACGATGGTATCCCCCAGTTTTTCATTTTGTTCCGCGTCCCATCCCAACGTCAAACGATAGGGCACAAAATGCACCAGAATCGAAACCACGCTGTGCCCCGCTGGGGCCAGATTCGGATTGGATCCGGTGGGGATATGGATGTCGAGAATGGGATCAGCGGAAAACCGGCCGTATTTGCAGGCATCAAAAGCTTTTTCGATGTGGTCCAGGTGATGACCCGTGCGGGCGAAGGTTATTTTTTCACCCGCTCGAGCGTTAAATTCCAGTGGGCTATTGAGCGCCAGATTTACTTTGGCGGTGGTACCGGCGCCGCGGATATGCTGCATGCGTTGTTGCTGCCAGTTTTCTATCTGGTTTGCGGGCACCAGATCCAAAAAAGTGTGCCGGGGGTCGCAGGATGCCGCCACGATGGCTGCTTTGATCCGTTCTTTGTTTTTTAACACCACTCCTTTGATTTGCCCTTTTTCAACCTGGATTTCATTGACTTCAGAATCGGTTCGAATCTCTCCCCCCCGGGAGAGAAACGCCTTTTCAAGGGCAGCAATCAGCGAGCTGGGTCCGCCTTCCAGCCTGTATTTCGCGGTGCACTCCCACAACAGCAGGTTAAAGGCCGAACCGGGGCTCCAGGGCCCGGCAAAATTACCACTTAAGCCGGCAGCGGCCAGCGCGGCCTTTAGACGGTTGTTGTCAAACCATTCGTTCAACCAGTCAGCAACGCACATGGGGGCAATGCGCATCAAATCCAGCATCGTAGAGCGGCCCAGGCGTCGCAGTGCAAAACCGGTTTTAAAAAGATCCCATAGCGTGCGCCCATTGGGCGAATCGGTCGCCGGTGGAAGTTGGTCGAAAATGCGATTGACCACGCCGGCTACGTGTCTGACAAATTTGCGGTACTGACGATATTGCCGGGCGTCTTCGGGTGAGTAAAAATGGAGTTCTTTGGTGGTGCGGCGCTCCCTGTTGCTCAACAGCATGCCCTGATCTTCAGGATCCAATACCAGAAAGGAGGGCCTTCCCGGTCGGATTTGCAGGCCGTGTGACTTTAAATCAAGGCCTCTGACAACCTGGGCGCGAACCTGTCCGCTATCGTGTAAAACGCCAGTTGTGTGATAGCCTGGGTGAAATTCTTCACTGGCTGCCAGCCCACCGATGGTTCTGCGCCGCTCTAATACCAGGACTTTACGACCCTGTTTGGCCAACAAGGCAGCGGTGGTTAGGCCATTATGCCCGGCACCGATCACGACGACGTCGTAGGCGTTGTTTGCTGATGTTTCCATACGTTACGTGTATTTATATTATTAAAGGTGTCAGGTGTCAGTCCTTCTAATCGACCCTGACACCTGACACCCGATACCTTATGAATCTCAACGCCGGAATACTGGAAACAAGACCGCCTCAATCAAGACTTGAGAAGGGTTTTAGCTGCCAGTTCGCCGGGGGCGCCCATAATGCCTCCGCCCGGGTGAA
>CAZJHF010000033.1:3323-12392 GCA_964545505.1 uncultured Desulfobacterales bacterium
AGGGTTTTAGCTGCCAGTTCGCCGGGGGCGCCCATAATGCCTCCGCCCGGGTGAACGCAGGAACCGCACATCCACAGATCATCAATGGGTGTCTGATAGCGCGACCAGCCCGAAACCGGGCGAAACGGGCCCAGTTGCTCGAGGCTTAATTCGCCCTGGAAAATATTGCCTTCGGTCAGACCCACGTCTTGCTCCAGGTCCCAGGGGGTGACGACCTGACGGTGCAGGATACTGTCTTTTATATTCGGACAATATTCAGCCAGCGTATCGATCACCGTATCCCCCAATGCTTCCCGCTTTGCGGGCCACTGCGCGGCACCTTCTTTGATGTGATAAGGCGCATACTGGACGAAAATCGAAATCACATGTTTGCCCGGCGGGGCGACGGTCGGGTCTGTCAAAGAGGGGATAACGATATCCAAAAATGGGCGTTTTGAAAAATCCCCGTATTTGGCGTCATCATAGGCCTTTTCCAGGTATTCCACACCCGGGGCGATGGTGATATCACCGCACAGATGTGGACCATTGCCGGGTTTGCTGCTGAAATTCGGCAGACGGTCCACTGCCAGATTGACCTTGGCGGAACTGCCTCTGTATTTAAAGCGCTTTAGCCGTTGCACAAAATCAGCGTCCAGCTGCCGTTCACCTACCAGTTTGAAAAATGTTTGATGGGCATCGGCCGCCGAGATGACGGTCTGACTTTTGATTTCATGCCCGCCACGAACGACCACGCCGACGGCTTTTCCCTGTCTGAGGATAATTTTTTCGACTGCTGCCTCGGTCCGTATATCGGCGCCGAATGACCGCGCGGCCCGGGCGCAGGCCAGGCTGACGCCACCGGTGCCGCCTTTTGAAAATCCCCATGAGCGAAAAGCACCGTCGATTTCACCCATGTAATGGTGCAGCAGGACATAAGCGGTTCCCGGAGAGCGCACGCCCAAAAAGGTACCGATGATGCCGCTGACCGACATGGGACCGATCAGATGATCGGATTCAAACCACAAATTTAAAAACTCAACGGCGCTCATGGTCATCAGTTTGGTGAAAAGATATTGGTCGCCGTCGGCCAGCGCCTTGAAGCGCCGTCCCAATCCAAGCAATTTGGTCAGTTCGCTGATACGCAAAGAGGCCAGATCCGGGGCCGGTGAATCAATCAGGTGCTTTATAAAACTGGCCATTTGAGCCATGGCCGAAGAAAAGCGCGGCGCCATTTCCGCGTCGGCAGGACTGAAGCGCGCGATTTCGCGCCGGGTGGCCTCCGGATCCCCGCAGCGCGTCATGGATTCCCCGTCGGGAAAAGGCGTGAAGGTGCATTCCAGCGGGATGACCTGGTATCCGTGCCGCGTCAGTTCAAGTTCGCGAATGATATGCGGGCGGAACAAACTGACGACGTAAGAATAAACCGAAAACGTAAAGCCCGGAAATATCTCATCGCTGGCAGCCGCCCCTCCCAGGATATGTCTATTTTCCAATACCAGAACCTGCTTGCCGGCTTTTGCAAGGTAGGCTGCGCAGACCAGCCCATTATGACCGCCTCCGACGACAATGGCGTCATAACGTTTCGTCGGAATGTCAGAATGAAACGGCGGTGCTAGTTGATCCATACCATTAGCGCCTTTTGTGTTCGGAATTATAAAACGGCATTTTTGCTACCACCGCGGTTACGGTTTCGCGCCGGTATTCAACGGTATATTCGATTTTGAGCCTCGTGCCGGTCCTGGCGTACTGCTTTTCTACCGATGCCAGCGCCAGATTTTTTTTGATCAGGGGTGACCAGGTACCGCTGGTGGCCTTGCCAATTTGGCGGTTGCCTCTGTTATCATAAACCGGAACGCCGCTTCTCCAGGCCCCCGGATATACCTGTACGGGCAGACCCTGTTTGGCAAATAGTGTTTCCTGTTCATCCCAGTCCAACTCGAGCCCGACGAGGACAAGCCGTGGTCCAGCAGCCTGCACGGCCTTCAGCGCCCGCTGGCCGCAAAAAGGTTCTCGATCGAGGTCGACTGTCCAGCCAAGGCCCAGCTCATAAGGTGTCGCTTTTTGTGATTCGATCAGGCAATGGGCTGCATTGTGAAATTCAACCCCATTTAAAATCAGGCCGGCCTCGATTCGGGCAATATCCAGAACATCCAGCCCAAAGGGTTTCAGCAAATAGGGTTTGCCAGCGGACATGAGCGTATCCCAGAGGGGCAGGGCATTCGTATTATCCACCCACAGTTCGTATCCTAAATCACCGGTATATCCGGTGCGGGATATCAGCACCGGCAGCTTATCGAGTTGAGCGGTCGCCACGCTATAATACGCTAACGCTTCCAAATCGACATCGCTAACTTGCTGGAGGATATCCCGGGAGGTGGGTCCCTGAACAGCAACTGCTGCGATTTGTGCGCTTAGATCTTTGAGGGTCACATCAAAACCACGTCTAAACTGCCCAAACCAGGCCAGCATCGGTTCAGCAGTGTGTACGCGCAGGCGATTTGCATCCAGGCGATATACGGTTCCGTCATCGATAATCTTGCCGAAATCATCACACCAGCAGCAATAGGATGCGCGGCCGATGGGGATGTCTTCAATATTTTTGGTCATGATGCGGGATAAAAACGCGACCGCGTCCGGCCCACTAACTTCATATTTAAACAGCGGGCTGATATCAATTATGCCGGCAGAATGACGCAGGCTGTAGTATTCACCATCGTTGGGCAGGTTATACGAAGACACGGCGCAATAGCCGGCCCAGTCGGCCCATTTGTAGCTTGTGCACAAGGCAGCAGTTCTGTCATGAAACGGCGTTGGAATTGGCATCTTCGTTAAAATTGTCAGGTTTCGGGTGTCAGGTGTCAGTCTTCAGATAACAGAGGACAGAGGTATATCGTTATCATCATTTTCTCTGACTTCTGTCTTCCGACATCTGTCCTCTGGAACAAAACTGTGCGGTTCGGATATATGGGTTGCCTGAAGTTGTCAAGTCATTTTTAAATACAAAAGACTGATTGACAAGCGATTTTTGACCCATTAGATTTGATAACACCTAAATCGGGCAAACCCGAATCCAAAAAGAGAAAATTAACCACGAAAGCACGAAAGAACCCCGGTTAAACGCTATATAAAGGCTTAACCGGGCAGGCAAAATCACGAAAGCAGACAAAATAAATTTCGTGCTTTGATGCTTTCGTGTTTTCGTGGTAAAAATTATAACACATCGAAACATCATTATTTTGAGGTTAACATTAAAAATGTTCTTGTTGAGTGGAGGTTGCTATGCCGTATGATCCGGAAAAGGACGTGGTACTAAAAAAGTGGAAATGTGATGAAACCGGTTTGGTGGTTACAATCAATCAATATGGTGAAAGCGAAGCGAAGGTTCAAATCGGGCCGCGGATTTTATTAAAAAAGGACGGGAGCGAAAGAGCTCCGGCGAAAGCCGGCCGGCTGAACATCGAGGATCTGATGTGGTTGTACGATATCATCGATGAGCTTAAAGAGGAGCTGACCGCTTTGCACAAACCACAGTAGGTCAAGCGCCTCGGGATTTATATCGCTAAATTAAAATACAGGTAACTGTTGAGGCATATTTTTACCTCCATCATGGAATAATTGAATTGTGGAACGATGGAATATTGGGTTTAAAAAAGGATATTGTCTGTTTTTAACGAAATCGTTGGGTAGTAATTTACCATTTTTCCAATATTCCAGTATTCCATTATTCCAATGGGGACGAAGCCCCTGACGGTTTTTGGAAAAACGTGACAGGTATCGTGTAATGGGTAGCAGATATGAAAAATGACGATGCCATCATATTTCCCAAAAAGGGAAAACGTTCTCCCGATCTGGGACCTGTGGCAGTGGTTGCCGGAACTGAGGCGGATCTTTTTCTGCTTCGCGAGTTATTTGATTTCGATTCCGAGGACTACCATAAACTGTTTACCAGCCGTGTGTATGTTTCAAGCAGGGCTGCTGATGGGACGGCCTTATGTGGTCCGTTGGTCGGCGCACCCTATGCGGTTATGGTGATTGAAAATCTAATTGCCTGGGGGGCCGAGACCCTCGTTTTTTTAGGCTGGTGCGGTTCAATTTCACAGCAGGTTAAGATCGGTGATATTGTCGTGGCGACCTCGGCCCTTATTGATGAAGGTACGTCTCGACATTATCAGTCCAATGAGAATAATCGAACATACCCTTCTGAACGGTTAACCACCCGACTCAGCGATGAAATGACTCGGGCGCAAGTCAAGTACCATAGCGGAGCGATCTGGACGACAGATGCCATTTATCGTGAAACCCGCAGCAAAGTGGAAACCTTTCAGCGTCGCAGTGCAGTGGCGGTTGAAATGGAAATTTCATCCTTATTTACTGTTGCCCGATATCGCGGTGTCGATTTGGGTGCGCTGGCCGTGGTTTCGGATGAACTGATTTCCTATAAATGGCGTCCCGGTTTTAAATTGAAAGAATTCAAACGCGGCCGCCAGGCGGCCTGCCAGGTGATTAAAAACGTATGCCAGAAGATGTAAGCCCTGCGATCATGAATAAAGCACAGGCGCTAAGGACGGCTCTGCACCGTCATAATTACCGCTATTATGTGCTGGATGATCCCGAAATTTCGGATGCCGAGTATGATCGCCTGATGCACAAACTGATGCGGTTGGAGGAGAAATACCCGCAGCTGCGACGGCCGGATTCGCCGACGGTCCGGGTGGGTGCTCCGCCGTTGGAAAAATTTGATTCAGTGGCCCATACCGTTCCGATGCTGAGTTTGGAAAATGGATTTAATGACGAAGACATCCTGGAATTTGACCAGAGAGTCAGACGAAATCTGGGTGATCCCGAAAACATTCGTTATACAGCGGAACCCAAGATGGATGGTGTAGCCGTTGCACTCATCTACGAGAATGGAAAACTGGTTACGGCTGCTACGCGCGGAGACGGCCATAACGGCGAGATGATTACAGACAATGTCAAAACGATTCAAACCGTGCCGCTGGTTTTACAATCGGATCCAGCAACCCCGGTAGCGCCCAGATGTGAGATCAGAGGAGAAGTATTTATCGGTCTGGAAGCGTTTAAACATCTGAATCAGGTACGCATCCGTCAGCAACAGCCGCCCTTTGCCAATCCTCGTAATGCTGCTGCCGGCTCTCTACGGCAATTGGATTCCAAAATTACCGCTACCCGTCCGCTTGAAGTTTTTTTCTACGGGGTGGGGCTTGTTGAAGACGCGACTTTTGAATCGCACGGAGAGCTGCTGGCGGTATTAAAGCAATGGGGCTTGAGGATAAATCCGCTCATTCGTTCGGGCATTTCCATTAAAACGGCTCTGGAGTATTATCGGGAATTGAGTGAAAAACGACACGAGCTTGCCTATGACATCGATGGCGTTGTCATCAAAGTCGACCGCATTGTCCTGCAACAACAGTTGGGAGCCACTTCCCGAAGTCCGAGATGGGCTATTGCATACAAATTTAAGGCCATACAGGAAACGACCACTATCGCAGCAATAGAAGTTCAGGTGGGGCGTACGGGTGTTGTGACACCGGTGGCCTATTTGCAACCGGTAAACATTGGCGGTGTTCGGGTCAGCCGGGCGACCCTTCACAATCAGGACGAAGTCGAAAAAAAAGACGTCCGTATTGGCGATCATGTCCTGGTGCAAAGAGCCGGAGACGTTATCCCGGAGGTTGTCAAGGTTATCGCATCGAAAAGGGACGGCAGCGAAACCGTATTTAGAATGCCCAGCAGGTGCCCGGTCTGTGATTCCAAGGTAACCCGCATGGAAGGGGAGGCGGCCACACGCTGCATCAACTCAAGCTGTTCTGCTCAAGTTAAAGAGCGGATCAAGCATTTTGCGTCTAAAAGTGCATTTAACATCGACGGCCTGGGCATAAAGCTCGTTGATCAACTTGTCGATAAAAAGCTGGTTTCATCGTTTGCCGATCTATTTACGCTGGATGAATCCGTGATGAGTGAATTGGAAAGAATGGGCACCACGTCAGCAGCAAATCTGATAGCTGCCATTGAAAATGCCAAAACCATAGATCTGTCCCGTTTTCTCTTTGCTCTGGGGATCCGGCATGTCGGTGATCATGTGGCCACTTTGCTGGCCGATTATTTTCCGACGCTGGACGCGTTAATCAACTGTTCCCGGGAAGAGCTTGAAACCGTCGACGGCATCGGTCCAATTGTGGCTGCCAGTATTACCCAATTTTTTGAACAGCAACGCAATCGCCGCATTATCGATCAGCTGTTGGCCGGAGGCGTTAAATTGAAAACTGCCGCCCCAAAGAAAGCCGGCAAACTCGACGGCCGTATTTTCGTGTTGACCGGCAAGCTTGAAGAATTTACCCGTTCCCAGGCCAAGTCGCTGATCAAAGCAGCCGGTGGTAAAATCAGCGGGTCTGTCAGCGGCAAAACGGACTATGTGGTAGGTGGTGATGCACCGGGGTCAAAGTTTACCAAGGCAAGGGAACTGGGCGTTACCATAATTGATGAGGCAGCATTTAAAGATTTATTGGGGTAAACCATACGGCTTTAAAGCCCGGAAGTCTGGATGCTGGCAGGCCGATCTGATGATCGCTCTCAAGCCTTCCAGCTTCCTGGCATCATTGCTTTCAAACAAAACATTTGTGAGGTTTGCATGGAAAAACAGGTGTGCGCCCATGTCATTATATCCGGTCGGGTTCAGGGCGTTTTTTTCCGCGTGGAAACGCAACGCGCTGCACAGCGGTTTGGCGTTCTGGGCTGGGTCCGAAATCGGCCTGACGGCACGGTCGAAGCGGTGATCGAAGGCAAGCAGCCGGATGTGGATGCCGTTCTGCAATGGTGCCAGGAAGGTCCTAATCTGGCGGTGGTTGAAAATGTGGATCTGAAGTGGCAGGATTTTACCGGCGAATATAAGCGCTTTGATATCACTTACTAACGACCGTCTCGAATTAAGCAGGTAAAGAAGCGCCGGTATGTTATTTGCTGAAAGGCGATATGAAGAGCAAGTTGCCGGTGGCCCGATATTCAGGATTTAACCTGCGCTATTACCAATTGCAATGGCGTAAGTGCAGATAATCCTCAATATCGGGCCATTCCGTACTTTGTGAGTTAATTATCTGCATATCGCCTTTCAGAAAAAAACATGCCCTTTGGACAGTTTTGATGCAGCCAGCAGCAGAGCAAGATGCATTTTTGAAATGGTTTTAATTGAATTACAAATTGTTTATAAGATCTTTTTGTAGAAGCTGTCTTAAAAATAGTAGCTTACGTCCAAGGGCAAGGCGCAAACCGATTCGAAAGTGGAGCATACACCTTAGTATTCGAGCATTTCGAATCAGTTTGTAACACAGCCATTGGGCGTTAGATGCATTTTTAAGACAGCTTCTGGAAACAGAACGGGCGATTTATGCCAAGCATAAATCGCCCGTTGCTTTTAAATATAAAATGCTTAAACGGCGTCTCTGAGTTTTTTCCCGGGTTTGAATTTAACCACGTTAGTGGCTTTAATTTTGATCGGTGCGCCGGTTTGCGGATTGCGTCCCTTACGGGCTCTACGGCGAACTTTCTGAAAAGTACCGAAGCCGACCAGCGTAACCTTGCCGTTCTTTTTCTTCAATGCTTTGGTCACACCTTCCATAAACGAGTTGAGCGCAGCTGCAGCTGCAACCTTTGAAATTTTTGCATCTTTAGCCGCTTTTTCTACAAGTTCTGCCTTTGTCATAGTACCTTACCCCCTTCTAGTTTTGTTGATCTTTTGTTATGGTTAATACGAACCGATCGCCTATTTGCCTGTTTCCATATAGAAAGATAAAATCGATGTCAACAGAAATCTACATTTTACAGTACTTTTTTTGAAATAATCTCCGCTGAACGGCTGCATCGCAGCATTTACAGAATGATACCTCTCAATTTTTTGCCTGAATCGGGCACATCGAAAACCGCCAGCTCGTGCATGATCCAGATTCAAACCAATTTAACGAATGGGTGACTGCCCCAAACGGTTCACTTATTATGGTCAAAAGCCCAAATTAAATTAAGGCATCCACGAATTTGGCGGCATCAAATTGTTGTAAATCGTCAATCTGTTCGCCGATACCGATATATTTTAAGGGTATTTTCAAGGTATTGCATATGCTGATAACGATGCCGCCTTTGGCGGTGCCATCAAGCTTGGTCAAGGCCAAGCCCGTAACGCCGAGGGCTTCGTTAAATAATTCGGCCTGCGATACTGCATTCTGGCCGGTGGTGGCATCTAAAATCAGCAACACTTCATGAGGGGCATCCGGTATGGTCTTTGAAATGGCGCGTTTTATTTTTTTTAATTCTTCCATTAAATTTACTTTGGTATGCAATCGTCCGGCGGTATCAATTAGTACCAGATCGACGCCGCGGGCTTTTGCCGCTTCAACCGTATCATAGGCAACCGCGGCAGGATCGGCCATCTCCTGATGCTTGACGATATCGGCTTTGGCACGATCAGCCCAAATTATGAGTTGATCGATCGCAGCCGCCCTAAACGTATCCGCTGCGCCAATCAGGACCTTTTGACCGGATTGAGCGGCACGCGCAGCCAGTTTGCCAATGGTGGTTGTTTTACCGGTTCCGTTGACACCGACCACCATGATGACCCGTGGCGAGGCCAAGGTTTCGTCCGATTCTGCTGTTTGAGGTGCAAGAATGGACAAAATCTCAGCTTTTAGCAAGGATTTGATTTCATCTACATCGGTGATTTTTGAAGATGCGATCTTGTCCACAAGTTTTAGCGCAGTTTGGACGCCGATATCCGATGTAATCAATAATTCTTCGAGCTCTTCCAAAAGAGCTTCATCGATCTTTTGTTTGTGCGAAAATATCTTATCAAAACCACCGGAAAACGTTTTGCGGGTCTTTGAGAGCCGATCCCGCAGTCGCTGAAAATAGCCGCCGGACTGCTCGGCTACGATCTGCTCATCAGGGTCTCCGGTGCCATTTTCAGGTGTCTCTGATGAAGACGTTTCAGTATCCGTCTTGTTTTTTTTAGATTTACGAAAAATCATACCGAATTATTGAAAACCAGGTTTTAGCGCTCACCATAAAGAACACGAACCCGCCCGC
>CAZJHF010000033.1:12492-16204 GCA_964545505.1 uncultured Desulfobacterales bacterium
TGGTCGTATTAAACCTGCTTGGATATTATTATGGGTTAATTTTGCTATCCTAAATTCTATGTATGATTGTGGTTTTCAAACACCTGTGTTTAGTTGGAGGAGTGCGCGGCTTCAAAATTAACGGAGACAATCTTTGAGATCCCTTTTTCTTCCATGGTAATTCCGAACAACGTATCGGCAAATTCCATGCTGCGTTTGTTGTGCGTAATCATAACAATTTGTGAATTTTCTCCAATAATCTTGAGTAAATCATTGAACCGCCAGACATTGGCGTCATCCAGCGGGGCATCGATTTCATCCAGCAGACAAAAAGCAGCCGGTTTTATCAGAAAGATTGAAAATATAAAAGCGATTGCGGCCATAGCTTTTTCACCACCCGATAGAAGGCTCAAGCGGGTTAGCTTTTTGCCCGGTGGATGGATCATAAACTCTACACCAGTCTCCAGAGGCAGGTTGGGCTCTTTTAACGTAATCTTGGCCAGACCACCGCCAAAAAGTTTTGGAAAGACTTCATTTAACTTTTCATTGATGAGATCAAACGTCTCCAGGAAGCGCTTTTGAGTGATCACATTAATTTTTTTGATCACTTTGTGCAGATCTTCAATGGCACGCTCCAGATCATCGCGTTGGTCTTTAAGAAAATCAAAACGGTCCTTCAATTGCTCGTATTCTCTGATGGCGCCTAAATTGACATCGACAATTCGATCTATTTTATTCTGAACGGTTTCCAGCTCCGTCTCTATCTGTTCGATGGTTTTGCCCTCAGTCATCTCGAGAGCTTCTGAATCGTGCCTGAATCCGTCTCTTATGGCCTCAAACGATGTCCGGTATTTTTCTTCCAACCGGCTGGCAACATTTTCATTTTTGATTTTGCGCTCGGATTGCTCCAGTTCCAACAGCCTGACTTTTTCCAGGATCTGTTCACGTTCGCTTTTTATTTTTGATATTTTGCTGTCACTGTCCTGAAGTTGCCCGTCAATGGACTCATAATGCGCCTCGTTGGTCTTTAGTGACTGATCAAGAGCTTCCATTTTTTGATACATCTCGGAAAGCTGTTGTTCGAATTCGGTTATTTGTTGTTTGGCGCTTTCATTCTTTTGTTGTTTGGTGTGAATTTCCTGTCCAAGTTGTTCGAGTCGGTCCAGGCTGTCATTATGAAATTGGTTTAATCGCCGCGAGCTGTTGTTGGCATTTACCAATTTTGCATCCAATGCCGTCAGTTGCAACTGTAGATCGACAACCCCCTGCTGGTATTGTTCCAATTCAACCGATGCACTACTGATCGTAGCCGAAAGATGGGAAACGTTATTCTGAGCCGTTTGGACTTCAGCGGACAGGTCTGCCAGAGCGGTATTGTATTTGGTCATTTCAGCATCAACATCGCTGGCTTCACCGTGCAATTTTTCTTTTTCGAGCATCACGATTTCAAGATGACGCTCGGTATTTTTTAGCTCTTCAGACGTCCGAACCACTTCCTTCTCGGCCTCAATTTCTGTTTTGATGGCGTTATTTTTTTGTTCGGTTCGTTTTTGCAGCTGAATCTCAAGCTGGCGTGCCTCTGATTCCAATCGACTCTGATCCGAGCGAGCCTCCTCCATTTTCTGGTCGAGTTTAATGGACTGTCGATTTAGCGCTTTGAGCTCTTGTTTTTTGGCCAGAATGCCGTTTAATTTGTCTTTGCTGCCACCAACCAAAAAACCCTGCGGCGATATGACATCCCCATTTTTGGTAACAATTGTCTTAGATGTGCCGTTGCGATTATACAAATGAATGGCTTCAGTCATGTTATCTGTAAAAACCACATGACCCAGCAGAGTCCTGATAATGGCTTCATAACCGGGCTTTACAGTGATCTGGTCTAACAGCAGCGACCCGGAAACGGGCGCATCCGTCTGAAGGTTATCGGCCGGTTTCATAGCGGAAAGCGGGATGAATCCGCTGCGCCCGGCCTGGCGGGTCTGCAAATACTCGATGGCTTCGAGGCCGGCATCCTGGTCTTGAACAATAATGTATTGAAGTGCATCACCCAGCACCGCCTCCACAGCGGCTTCAAATGTCGGCTTGGCCTCGATGATATCCGCCATGAGTCCCACAATCTTTTGCGATACGTTCGAACTGACGGCAGACTCATCTTTGTTGCGGGGTTTCATGATCGCCTTGACGCCGTCGCGATACCATTCAAAATCGTCGGCCATTTTCTTGAGGGTGTTTAAATTGGATTTAACAGTGTTGCGTTCCAGCTCGAGCGTCTGGGTCAATTTGACTTGCTTACCAAGGGCGCTGTTTTTTTGCGCCAACTGGCTGCCGGCTGAGGCGATCTGTTCTTCCAGACCATGGATGTCGTCTTTTATCGACCTCAGCTGTTTGCGGGCTGTTTCTTCCTGCTTGCGGGCGCCCTGGATTTGCTTGCGGGCCTGATTTTCTTCTTCTTCAATCCCTTGCAGGCGTTTTTGCAAACTTTCCTTATTATTGATTGTGGTCTGGTAGATGTTTTTGTATTGGGCCTCCCTCGCGATCAAATCCATTAGGCGCGATTTGTTGGCTTCCTGGTCTTGATTGAGCGCTGCTAATTTTTCGGTGATGCCTTCGCCGGCCTTTTTTTCCTCGTTGATGCTGGCTTTTTTGGAAGCAATTTCTTCATTCACTTCAGCCATTTCTCTTTTGACCTGTTCAATTTCAGAAAGCATGTCCTTATTTTTTTCTTCCAGATCGGTATGTATGGCTGTTAGCTCCGAAGATTCTTCAGATAGTCTTTTAACTTCACTGCGCAAATGGACCTGGTCATTTTCAGCGCGGTCGATACGGCGTTGGGTTTCGTATTGATTTGATTTTTGCTCGGATATTTCCTGATTTTTTTGCCAGCGTTTGAGCTTGATTTCTTCAACTGTGGCATCCAGTTTTTTTATCTCGGTGGTATGGCTGATATCCAGATCCTGCAGTTGAAGCAGAAGGGTATCGGATTCCTGGATCTGGCGCGTGTAATCGTCGTAGTAATGCAGGCCAAGAAAGGTCTCAAAGGCCTTAATCTGGATGCGGTAATTATTGTATATTTCGGCTTTGCGGGCCTGACGTTTGAGGCTGGCCATCTGACGTTTAATTTCAAGGACAATATCAGTCACCCGCAATAAATTGTTTTTGGTAGCCTCGATTTTGCGCAGGGCTTCTGTTTTGCGGTTTTTATAACGGGTGACACCGGCGGCTTCCTCAATAAAAAAGCGAAGCTCTTCCGGGCTCGCATCGGTGATGGCGCCGATTCGACCCTGTTGGATAATCGCATATGATTTTGAACCCAGTCCGCTGCCCCAGAAGACATTGTGAATGTCTTTCAAACGGCATGGCTGTTTGTTCAGAAAATAAGCACTTTCCCCTGAGCGGTAGAGGCGGCGAGTGAGATTGATTTCGGTAAAGTCTTTTAGTTCTTCGGGGCTATCTCCATTATCGTTGGCCAGCGTTAAGGAGACTTCCGCCATGTTTAACGGAGGCTTATTGTTGGCCCCGGAAAAAATGACATCTTCCATTTTTTTGCCCCGTAGTTGCTTGACGCTTTGTTCTCCCATGACCCATCTCAATGCGTCGATGATGTTACTCTTGCCGCAACCGTTGGGGCCGACTACCGCGGAGACGCCCTGTGGGAAAGCAATTCCGGCCTTATCATAAAAGGATTTGAATCCCGTAATTTCAAGCTTTTTTAATTTCATATATCAAGATCTCC
>CAZJHF010000034.1:0-16108 GCA_964545505.1 uncultured Desulfobacterales bacterium
GGGTACCCGGGAAGAATTGGCGAAGGGAAAATTTCTGGTGGCCAGCCGCCGGCTAAGCGAACCCAATTTTAGCGAGACGGTGGTGCTGTTGATTGAATACGGGCCGGAAGGGGCCATGGGCTTGGTGATCAATCGTCCATCAAACGTAACGCTGTCGACCGTGTTTCCAGACGTAAAGGCCCTCAAACAGCGCAAGGATACCGTCTATGTCGGCGGCCCGGTGGCCGTCAATCAGATGCTGATGCTCATTCGATCAACCCGGGCCCCGGCAGCATCGACGCCCGTCATTGATAATGTCTATATGAGTGCAAGCTGGAAGGTGCTGGAAGACCTCATCAAAAAGGAAAACGCCGAACAGCAGTTTCGCCTGTATGCAGGTTATGCCGGCTGGGCGCCAAATCAGCTCGATTTTGAACGCACCCGGGGCGACTGGCATGTTTTAAAAGCGGACGCGGATAGTGTCTTTACCCTCGACCCTGAGGCACTCTGGCAGGACCTGATTCGACGGGCAACCATAAAATGGGTGCGTCTGGAGCAAAATGCCACAGAATCCAACTAAGCCAATGAAGGCATGCATATGAAACTATTGGTCATTGGCGCAACCCGCGGAATCGGCCGGAACTTAGTTGAACAGGCCCTGGATGAGGGCCATTCGGTAAGGGCATTGGTGCGCGATCCCGGACGGCTGCCACTTAGCCATGATCGGCTACAGGTGGTCAAAGGCGATATCCGCGACAAAGAGGCTGTCAGGCGAGCTGTTGCAGAACAACAGGCCGTCTGCATCAGCATTGGCATCAATCCCACCCGCAAGTCGGTTCGCGTATTTTCAGAAGGTACCGCCAACGTTATCGATGCCATGACGGGAAGCGCACCCGGTTTTCTGATCTGCGTTAGCGGAATCGGTGCCGGCGATAGCAAACATCATGGCGGTTTTTTTTATGATAAAATCTTTAATCCGCTTTTGCTGAAAAGCATTTATGCGGATAAGGATCGCCAGGAAGCACTGGTAAGGGCGTCAACGCTGGAATGGGTCATCGTGCGCCCGGGGTTTCTGACCAATGGACCGCTAACCGGAACCTATCGCGCACTGACCAAACTTGAAGACATCAAAGCCGGAAAGATATCACGCGCAGACGTGGCCCATTTCATAATAACCGAATTAAAATCGAAACGATATCGATCAAAAACACCCCTTTTGATGTATTGAAGGAGGCAGGCGTGATGAATCTTAGCGGTCGTAACGCATTGATAACCGGGGCGGGACAGGGGATCGGCCGGGCCTGTGCAGAGGTCCTGGCCGCAAAGGGGGCGGATGTGGTCTTATTGGACAAAAATTCCAAAACCCTTGCAGCCACAGCCCAAAAAATCAAAGCAATGGGCAGACGGGTCTTTTCCCGTTCGCTGGATCTGACGGATCTTCAAGCGCTTAAAAAGACCGTCCGGGAAGCAACACACAAAGGGCGCATCGACATTCTAATTAACAATGCCGGCTATGACCGTCCCGGAACAACGGCCAAAATTAGCAGCGAAGATTTTTTAGATGTTCTCGGTATTCATCTGGCTGTCCCGTTTGTGTTGATTCAGCTGCTGCTGCCGGATATGCGCACCGCCGGTTGGGGTCGGGTGATCAATATCTCCTCGATTTATGCCCTGACCGGAGCCAAAGCCGAGGTGGCTTATTCCACGGCCAAGGCCGGGGTGATCGGCCTGACCAAATCAGTGGCCAAAGAGGCCGGCCCGCATGGTGTCACCGTCAATGCAGTCCTTCCGGGTCTGACCCGCACACCCACCATCGAAAAATTAATGGCCGACAAGTACAAGCAGCTCATTGTTGATCAGACCCCCTTAGGCCGCATGGGCGAAGCCGAAGAAATTGCCAGTGTGGTTGCCTTTCTGGCTTCGGAGGAGGCATCCTATATTACTGCCACGACGATTCCTGTTTCGGGTGGTTGGGGCATCTAGAAGCGACCAAAAAATGCGTCTAATATCACTTCATAGAATGGATTACGACCAGCTCTGATAAAAATAGAGGGTATCTGATCATAGTTCGGGCGCAACGTCGGGTGAGGTCATGTCATTTTCTGAAAGGCGCTATGCTGGTGTGCTACCCGCATGGCTCCCAGTGGCCTGATATTCGGGATGATCAATCCTTGAGCCTTGGGTTCAGCGATAGTGTTGGTATCATCCCAAATATCAGGCCAAAGACAACTTGAAGATCATAGCGCCTGAAAGAAATTTACATGACCGGCCCGGCTTCAATAGATGGTTTCCGAAAACGGGCTTAATCCCGTTTCACGAGGACCTTCGGCCGGCTCAACCGGATAACCTTGTCGTGTATGCTAATATATGTGAAACTGTTTTTCTGTGAGATTCAGGGGAGAGGAATCAAATAATGATCATTAAGCATCGTGGGGTTAAGCCACGGATTGATGCGTCTGTGTACATTGCGCCCACAGCCGTTATTTGCGGTAATGTTACGGTAGGCGCGCAGGCGCGGGTGATGTTTGGTGCCGTCATTGATTCAGAAGCATCGGGCGTTGAGATCGGGGCGTTCAGCATTATCTGTGAAAATGCGGTCGTCCGCGCAACCAGAGTTGAAGATGTCGATCATCCGGTTCGAATCGGTGACCATGCCTTTATCAGCCCGCATGCCACCCTCCTGGGTTGCGAGGTGGCGTCGCATGCCTATATCGCCACCGGCGCGACAGTGCTGCAGGGCTCGCAGGTAGGCAAAGGGGCCGTGGTGGCCGTCGGCGCGCTGGTGCATGCCGGAACGAAAATACCGGACGGTTTTTTTCTGGGCCCCAACAGCATTGCCATCGGCGATCCACTGAATATTTACAACCCGGGTGATCAAGAGGCCGTAGTGGAGGCCATTAAATCCATTGCATTTACAAAAGTTGCCTTCGGCGTCACCCCCCTGCCGGAAAATCGTGTTGCGACAATGACCCGCGCGACCGAAATTCGATCAAAGGAATTTGCAAGTCACAAAAAAGATCTTATATTGCCTTAATTTGAGAGGGAAACGATGAAAATTTTGGCTGCTATGGCTTTGTTGTCAATGCTGGTAAGCAGTCTTTATGCGGGCGAAGCAGATGTGTTAGAGGTCAACGTAAAGCCCGTGGGACCCGATACTTTCCAATTTTCGGTGACCGTGCGCCACGATGACAAAGGTTGGGACCACTACGCCAATAAATGGGACGTGGTGGCCCCCGACGGTGCCGTGCTGGCCACGCGCACGCTTCATCATCCGCACGAAAACGAGCAGCCGTTTACCCGCAGTCTGGGTGGCGTGATGATCCCTGCAGATATATCCATGGTAAGCATTCAGGCCCATGATTCGGTCCACGGCTACGGGGGCAAAATCTTTACCATTCCGTTGCCCCGCTGAACCGCAGGGTCTGAAGATCAAAGCCACCCCAAAATGCAAATCGACCTTGATTCGCTTGCTTTCTTTCGATAATGCTTATGTTTTTTAGAATAGGCAATCACGGAAAAACATCAAGATGGGTATCAAAAAAATGATCCGGCTTTTATTGGTGGGGTTGAGCCTATTGGTCTGGGGATGTGTTTCAGCCCCGGTGGCGACCGTAGAAAGCGGCCAGCCGGCGGCCTCAGATAAAAAGGTTTTGGTGGCCACCCAGAAAAGTCAGTTTAAACAGGCAGTGGTATCAGAAATCTATGACCGTCTGAAGCAAAAGGACATTTATTTAAAAATCATTGATGTCAATGGCCTTAAGCGTCAACCGACCGCTGAATATTCTGCCATTATAATCATTAACCGGTGTATGGCCGGTCGGCCGGATCCCCGGGTGGAAAGTTTTATCGATCGCGAGCCCCGCAAAGATAAACTAATTGTGTTGACCACCGGCATCCGGGACAGCTGGACACCTGACACACCCGGTGTGGATGCCATGACCTCGGCCTCGGTCCTGGATAAGTCCGATCAAGTCGCCCGCTTAATTGCAGAGCGGGTCCTGACTAAGGTCACCTCCAAGGACCCAACCCCCTGATTTCGCTCTTTAGGATTATTTTCGCAATGACGCCATTCCGCGGCCATCATTATCGCTATTCAGGTTTTTTCAAATGACCGCTTTATCCGACAAGTCAAAAAAACCCCGCCTTTTGGGCTGGCGCATTCTTTTTGTTTTGCTGCTGCTGGGTTGCGGCGGAAAAGATGATTACCCGCAAAATATTGTCTTATTCATCGGCGACGGCATGGGCGTGGCCCATATCAGCGCCGGCAAGATCGCCGCGGGCACATTGCACCTGGAACGGTTTCCCTTCAGCGGGCTGATGACCACTCACTCGGCCAACCGGCTGGTGACCGAATCAGCGGCTGCATCAACTGCGCTGGCAACCGGAAAAAAAACCAACAATCGGGCCGTTTCGGTTTTGCCGGACGGCACCCCGCTAAAGACCCTTTTTGAACACGCCCGGGATGTGGGTAAGTCCACCGGGGTGGTGGTGACCTCATCGGTTACCCATGCCACACCGGCAGCTTTTGTGGCCCACGTCGATAACCGCCGCAAGCAGGCCGAGATCGCCGTGCAGATTGTCAACAGCGGCATCGATGTTTTAATCGGCGGGGGCCGAGCGTATTTTGTTCCGGCGTCCAGTCAAGGCAGCCGGCGAAAAGACGATAAAAATTTACTGGCAGCGCTTGAATCCCGCATGCCGCTGGTGCTAAGCGCTGATAACATATCAGCGTACAGTGACGACCAAAACCTGGCAGCCCTGCTGGCACTGGAAGGTCTGCCCGCAGCAGCAGACCGTGATTACTCCCTGGCGCAATTGACCCGCGTGGCCATTGAAATTCTATCAAAAAATGACAACGGATTCGTGCTGATGGTCGAAGGCTCTCAGATTGACTGGGCCGCCCACCATAAAGATGCGCCCAACATTATTTTAGAACTGCTCGATTTTGACGATGCGATTGGCGCGGCACTGGATTTTGCCCAAGCAAAGAGCCGCACCCTGATAGTGGTGGCCGCCGATCACGAGGCCGGTGGGTTCGCCGTGCACGGTGGTTCGATTCAAGACCGGCAGGTTTCCACAACCGCATTCACAACCGACGGGCACACGGCATCAATGGTCCCCATTTTTGCCGACGGACCATCAAGTGCCGATTTCAGCGGAATATTGGATAATGCCCGCGTGGGTCAAATTCTCATTGACCGCTTGCATAAAAGAAAAACACACCACCAATGAAACCGGCGAGAATTTGCCTTCGCAAAGATGTAAATATCAGGAGGTTGGATGCAGCTTCACTCTTGAGGCCCTGCATAGACCCCCGGGTCAGTTAGCGGATCTGAAACGTTTTGTGGGCCAGCCGGCGCCAAAAGGTGGTTTCGCTGTCGGGAATTCCAGCCATGGCGCCAAAATTTCGAGCCACCTTCGGGTCGGCCCGCCACAGGGGATAGGGGAGCCCGCCGATAAAGCGGTTAAACAGAATCGCTTCCATAACCAGCAATAGCATCGCGCCAATGACGCCCAGCACCTGTTCGGGCGTGTTCAAAAATCCCATGGCCGCAATCAGCGCCGATGCGGCCGCCGGCGGGTGAATGCATTTTACGCCCACCATAATCACCCCGGAAAGGCCCATCGTCAATGCAATCACCAGAATGCGATACCAGTTTAACAAAAATGGATCGGAAAGGCCGGCCTCAGGAAAGAACCAGCCCACCAGCCATAGGGCAAACAAGCCGGAGGCCACCGCCAGCGTGTGTGACAGCAGGACGTTTCGGGGGCTGGCCGTAACCGACATGGGGGTGTGAAACAAAATAAATGCGGAAGGGCCCAGCTGGGGAAACAGCAGCGGCAGCCGGGTCAGGTAAGCGATAATGGAGATGGTGCCCAGAGCAACGGCGCCGGCAACAAATATGAACAGCAGCAGCAAAACCCGCGTGTTGTCGATTTTACGGATCAGGTACCAGAGTTGCAGCCGGCTAAAAAACGCAACCACACGGAAAAAGAACGTCTTTTGGGGCGGTGTCGGGTTCATGCCGTCTCCTTGTGCTGCTCAGCATCCGCCCGGGCAATATCGATCAGGTCATCAAGGATGTGGATGGCTTTTTGATCCGGCAGCTCGAAAAGTTCTAACAGCTCACCGATGGTTTGTTTGGCGGTTTCAATTGCATCGGCAAACTGCCCGCTATTCATTTTAAGATAATTTCGCGCTTCCTCAAAGACCGCCGCCGCAGCGGTGGAATCCGGCCTCAAGACACTGGGTGCCAGCGATGCAACCGCCAGGGGCATGACAATCGTCTCCTGCAACTCCATTTCCTGTATTTTTTCCATCGCTATATTGTGGGCACCGATATAGCAGATCATTTCCTCGGGAAAATCCCAGGACTGCACGATCCAGGCGCCGGCCTGAGCGTGATCCCAGCCAAAATGCTCGCGTTCAATCTCAGACAGGCGCCGGCCACCGCTTTTCCATTCAGCAACGATGGGTTGGTAGTATTCCTTCCAGACGCACAACAGCAAGGGTACCGCCAGCTCGGACAACAGCGCCGCTGTAAAGACGCTGTCCAACTGCCCGCGAAATGACTTGCGGGCCAATTCCCGCGCAACGATCGCTCTGAGCAAAGAATCAATCCAAAAAGCATTGTGGTCAAAATGATTTCCGTCGGGTTGCGGCAGTGAATCCATGGTGGCAAATGCCAGAACAATGGATTTAATCTGGGCCAGACCCAGCATGGTAACAGCCCGTTTAACATCGGCTACCGGAACACGCGGTGAATACATAGAGGAGTTGACCGTTTTGATCACCCGGGCGGTAATCTCAGGATCAGCGGATATGAACCGCACCAGCCGATCGATGTTGGGTTCGGATCGATTGATTTCGCTTATCAGGCGATTGACGGCCGCCGGCAGGGGGGGAATCTTGAAGTTGTCAGCCAGCATTGCAAAATCGCCCCGTGCAACAGCTGCGTGTCGCCGCAGTTTATTGAAAAGGCCCATAGTCTTTTTTTTGATCAGAAGCCGCAGGTGAAATTAATCTTAATAATTCAAACAGATACGCGACAATAAAGCAGAAAGCGTGCCAGAAGGGCTTGCCGTAATTTATATCATATTTTCAAACACTTAAAACCAAATTCAATACAAGCAACGATCTAAAAAACTTCTAAACGATAGATTTATTGGCAAAAAGTCATTTAATTGACTCAAATTTTAGCCCTTTGGGCAGGACAAGACAGGGGTACTGTGATCTGCACTCTGAGAAAGGGACGCTGGATTAAAGTTGTTTAAGGGTTCGATAATACCTGAGGACCCGTCGAACATACTCTTCGGTTTCTTTATAGGGCGGGATTCTTTTATAGCGGTCGACGGCGGTAGGCCCGGCATTGTAGGCCGCCAGCGAAAGCGCCAGTTTGCCGTTAAAACGTTCGTAGAGGTGCTGAAAATAACGCGCACCGGCCCGGATATTTTGCCAAGGATCAAATGGATTTTGCAGATCCAGCATTTTAAAATTCTCGGGCATGATCTGCATCAGACCCATGGCGCCTTTTTTGGAGACAGCCCGCGGATTAAAGTCCGATTCGGCTTTAATCATGGCTTTTAACAGACGTGAATCGATCCCGGTTTGTGCTGAAGCATTCGAGATTAACCGATCATATTTGTCGGTGGCGTAAAACTTTCTGGAAAAGGTTGTTCTTTCTTTAAGATAAAGTTTGTATTCCTGGGTATTGGAGGTCGGGGTGTTGGTAAAATGCATCACCCCGTTTTCATCGATGTAACGGTAAATATCCGCATACCCCGATGGCACAAAGGCAAGTAAAGCAAGAGTAAAAACAAAAATTTGCAAATATTTAGTTCTGCGTCCGCCCATTATTCCTCAGAGTCAATTTAGGCCCATTTTTCGCTTTCCCCCAAAAGCAAGAGCCAATTTAAATGCTCGTTTAGATCGTATAATAAATTTTACAATACTTTTATCTGAAACTCAAGGAGTTATTAATAATATATAATTATATTAATAACTTATTCAACAACCCCCCCCATATCTTGTGGCTGCTAAAAACCAGTGACCCAAGGTCTATACCGCATGCGTCTTGCGTTCATGCTGCCCCTCTAGAATATCGACCAAAATTCTATCAGACTTGAGGTATTCTCTTAATTCACGTTTGCCGGTTAGGCTGCTTGAGCCCGTTATAAAATAAAAAAGGTTAATGGAATTATTAACCGGCAAACGGGGCAACGGGCTCAACCGATGGACGCATTTTGAAAATATGATATTTAAGGCGCTCTCAAAAATAGTAGATCGCGCTGCCCGCATGAATGCGGGATTTCACATTTGATCTTAATAGATTAAGGTGTTCAACAAAGCCCTTGAGTGCTAGATGCATTTTTGAGAGCGCTTTTAGAAGAGTTTGAGCTGCTGCTGTGTTTTCTCTTTCTTCTGCGGAGATTTCTTCTGCGGGGTTTCTTCTTTTTTGATGCGGCTTTCAAGGTCGGCCAGAAATGGAGAGGGCTGGCGGGTCAAAAGTTTTCCGTATAGGCTGCGTTTTTTAGCCCGGGTCAGGTATAATTGCTGCATGGCCCGGGTCATGGCCACATAAAACAGCCGGCGTTCTTCGGCCGGGTCGGTCTGTATGCTGCCCTGATGCTTTAAAGGAATCAAATCGTCTTCACACCCGGCGATAAACACCACCGGAAATTCCAGGCCTTTGGCCGCATGCATCGTCATTAAGGCAACCTTTTCCGCGCGCGACAGGTAAACATCGGTGTCCGTGTGCAGCGATGCTGTCGCTAAAAAGGCGGCCATGTCTTTATCATAATCTGCGGCCAGGCTTAGCAGGTTGTCAAATGTCTCCCGGGATTGCCGGTTGGTGCCCATAATGGCAGCCAGCTGTGGGATTCGGGATAGATGCTGCAATTTTTCGGCAATGTTCATATCGATCGTCTCATTTTTGATGCCGGCCAGTGTGTCGCTAAAATCGATGAGCTTTTGCTGCTGAGCACGGTTTAAACCCGGGACCGGAAAACGTCTGGCATTGTCCAAACCGTTTTGCTGGGAAAATTTTTTTAAATAACACCAGGATTTAAATTGATCGGTTGCCTTTTTATGCAGTCCGACAGCATATAGCGACAGGCAGTTGTCTAAATCCAGATCACTACCGTGTCCCGCCACAATGCTTAACAGTGAAATCAGTTCGGCCAGGCCCCAGCGTTCAAGCCAATTTTTGCGGCTGGCAACCTGAAAGGGCACACCCTCTTGTAGGAAGACCTCGGCAATAATATTCAGCTGATGGTGCGTGCGAACCAGAACCGCAAAATCGGCATAACTGCAGGCAGCAACGAGATTGGCATCCGCCACCTGGCCGGTGTCGATGGAATGAAAACCGGAACCACCCACCAACTGGCCGATGGTTCCTGCGATGGCCCAAGCTTCGGCTTTGGCGCTGGCCAGCTCGAGGATGCTGATGGTTTTAACACCATCGATCATCGAGTGGGTCCGGGTGTCACCGAAATGCAGCCGATGACCTTGAATAATCTGATAGGATGCATCCAGAATGGTTTCCGTCGACCGATAATTTCGGATTAATTCAATAACGGCTGCATGGGGGTAATCATCCACAAAACAGCTAAAATACCGAACGTCTGCTCCTCTGAACCCGTATATAGATTGGTCCGGATCACCGATGACGCATAAATTTTGTCTGGCGGCATCAGAGGGAACCAGCGCCCTTATGATACGATACTGTCCGTGATTGAGGTCCTGATATTCATCCACAAAAATATGCTCAAATTGACGCCGGTATGTTTTGCAAATCCTTGGATCGCTTTCCAGCAGCAGGACAACTTTAAAAATCAGATCTTCATAATCATAAAGCCCCTGAATGGATAACAGGTTTTGATAGCAGTGATACACCTCGGCCAGTGCGCGGTCATCAACGCTGAGGTCTTGCGCCGGAGCTATATCTTCCGGACCCAGTATTTGCTGTTTGGCCGCCGCAATTTGGTCGCGTAATTGTCGCGGTTTTAAGGAAACCTCAATCCCGAAACCCCTGACCCTTTTGAGCGCTTCATCGATTAATTTTTTACGATCATCTTCATCGATAATACCGAATGTCTCATTTGAATTTTGATCGCTTAATATTTTATAGCACAGGGAATGAAAGGTGGCCGTCAGAGGCAATGGATGCCGGTCGCCTAAAACCGTGTGCAGGCGCTGCTGCATTTCCTCGGCCGCTTTGCGGGTAAAGGTTACTGCCAGTATATTTTCGGGGGCAATACCGTTATGGATTATAAAGTGTGCGATTCTCATTGTCAGGGTCTGGGTTTTACCGGTGCCGGGCCCGGCAACAATCAGCAGGGGACCCTCGGAATGCTCTACCGCCCGACGCTGCTCGTCGTTCAGCTGGTGAATATGGATGTGCGGTGACGTACGGTTTAATTTAGCCTCACGGGAATCACCCGGCTCTTTTCGGGGCGCTTTGCGGGAATAAGGGGGGTCTTCGGTAACAGAAACAGTCGCCCGGGGCTCGCCGAGCGCAAAAAGTGATTGCTGACCCAGCAGCGCTTCTCGTTCCTGCTCCTTGAAAATTTGAACCCGGCCATATTGCCCGTCAAAGCCGGGAATGACGTTGATTTCATGCTGACGCATGCGCCGGATCGCCTCCGCCAGAAGCGGTATGCCGGCCTGCTCAATCGCATCGGGCGCCAGATTGTGTAAAATGTTAACTTCCGAACCCAGTTTATCCAAAGCGCTTTGATAGGCCCGGGTGACCTTTTTGGATTTGGGACCTACCTGCATCACCTCAGACAGAATGTTCGGCAGTTGAATAATGCTGCGGTAGGGTGCATGCTGGGGCGGTTTGCGGCCATCATTATGATCGGCTAATTCTTCAACACGATGCAAGACGCCCAGTGTCAGGGGCTTGCTGCAAACCGGGCACAGGCCATTATGCTTGAGCGTCGTCGCGGGCCTGAAGGAAACGTTGCAGGCACGGTGACCATCGATGTGATATTTGCCCTCTTCAGGGTAAAACTCCAGGGTGCCGAGAAATTCTTCCGGATTACCGGTTTTCAGGGCTGTTTTTATGGCCGCATAGGAAAGCTCGGTGTTGAAGATATTGGCTTCGCGACCCAGGTTGAGGGGTGAATGCGCATCCGAATTGGACACCAGGGTAAATTCATCCAATGAAGATACGCGCCAATTCATCGCCGGATCAGAAGACAACCCGGTTTCAACCGCAAAAATATGCGGGGTTAAATCTTCAAAACACTCGGCAATTGAATCAAATCCGGATTTCGATCCCAATACCGAAAACCACGGGGTCCAGATGTGGGCCGGGATTAAAAATGCTTCGTCAGAGGTTTCAAGCACCATCTCAAGTAAATCCCGGGCATCCAACCCGAGGATCGGCCGGCCGTCTGATCGAATGTTGCCGATTTTATCCAGCCGGTTTTTGAGCTGCCGGGCAACATCCACGTCCGGGGCAAATATCAGATTGTGATTTTTACGCGTTTTATCGGCCTTCTTATATATATTGCTGATTTCAGTCACCAGCATGAAACGCACCGGACCGCGACAGGTCTCCGGAACCTGGAGATCGCAAACCCGCGCATGTTCAGCTTTTAGTTTGTATAAACCGGTTTCAGCGGCAACCAATTTATCTGAAATTTCTTCAAACCAGGCCGGGTATGTAAAATCGCCGGTTCCCACAACCGTAACACCTTTTAACTGGGCGGCAATGTATAAATTTTCCAGATCAAGGTTCTTGGCAGTCGCCCTGGAGTATTTGGAATGAACGTGTAAGTCGGCAATAAATTTCATGGAATTTTCTTCAAAAAAAAAGTGACGTTTAGGCTATTTTGGGTGCCAAGGAGAACAAATGATAAACGGGCTCAACGGGCCCACCGGCCAACCGGCAAACCTCATCTTTATACCATTTTTGAGGTCTTTTTTTAACCCTAAATTTAACTTGTTAGTTGTTATCAAACACGCTATATATTCCTAATGATATACAGAGTATACTATATATGGTGTTTTACCGCTTTCCGTCAGGGCGTTATCAGCATGTGCTGGTTGGCAACCAGCGGTAATTCCGGCAAACCGTTCCATCAACAGATGCAATGGTAATTATATGAGTTTACTATCCAGTTCGGTTTCCATAACGCGCTACCAGATTCAGGGAAAACTTAAAAATCCCATTCTGGAAACGCTCGCGGCCGGGCTTAAAAAAAATGCCATTTCAGAAATAGATGATCCGACTCTGGATAAAGCCGTCGGCTGGACATCCTTTGAAAAGCCCTATCAACCGGATTTTGGCGGGTCCTCCTTCGTGTATGGAAATTATCTGGTTTTTTCATTACGAATTGACCGTAAAAGCGTGCCGCTTAAATTGGTGAAAAAACACGTGGTCATCGAATCAGAAAAGCGACTGGTTGAAAGCGGCCGACCCTATTTGTCACGTAGCGAAAAAGAGCGCATTCGGGACCAGGTCATGGATCGTCTGTATGCAACGGTTCCGGCGACGCCCAATTTGTTTGATATTATCTGGAATTATGAGGCTGCCGAATTGTGGTTTTTTTCCAATCTCAAGGCAGCCAATGAGGAATTGGAAACGCTTTTTTTGCGATCATTTGATTTAACGCTGATTCGCATGATTCCCTACACGGCGGCACACTATGCCGCTGACCTGAAAGATACGGAAAAAGATATCCTTCTTGAACTCACCCGGACCCCTTTTACAGGATAAATTTTAAACAACATGTTGGATATTGCTGTCGCATATAACCGATTTAAATTTTTAGGTGAAGAATTTTTAACCTGGCTGTGGTTCGTCATTGATCAGGATCCGACTATTCTCAGAAAGGCTGATTCTGATTTGACGTCACTGGAAATCGGCAACCGAATTGTTCTTGAAAAGCGGCATAAAAAGGACGTTGAGCGGATTACCATTAAGGGTGAAAATGCCGGCCTCGAAGAAGCGATGCTGGCCTTGCAGAAAGGCGCTCTGGTAGCTGAACTGAACCTGGTTTACCGATCCGCCGAGCAAAAATGGCAATTCACATTAAAGGGTGAAAGCCTCAATCTGAGCAGTATACAGACACCTAAAATTGCAGCGCCGCAAAGCCCGGAAGACATGGAAGGCGTTATTTTGGAAAAAATCTTTCTTTACGATAAGATCTTGCAATTTATAGAAAAATTATATAAAACCTTTATCAAATACCGACTATCGGACGACTGGCAAAAACGCGATATCGCCTTGATTAAAAAGTGGAGTCGATCCCGGGCTTAGTTTAGCTACAATGTTTCTAAATAGTCGAATTTAATCTTTATATTCAACGCATTTATTTTGTGCTTTTTTAAACAGGTTTTTGATAATAAACTGTTAATAGACAGTTGATAAATGAACAGTTATCGGCATTAATATATATATGATCATATCAAACCATTTATTGGTTTTAAATAAAAAGGATTGTCATCACTATTTTTTTAATTTTTATAAATTAATTTAAAACCTTAAAAAGTTATTAAACATATAAACATCCCATATCTATTATTATTTTATTATATGTTATAATAAGGAATATATTATGAAAGCAACAATTACAAAAGGGGACTTGCTTCCTGTTTTATCAAAGATACAGGGATTGACGGGCCGCCGAACGAACCTGGCCATAACCACCAATGTACTAATAAAAACGGCAAAAAAAGGACTGGTCATTTCAGCCACAGATCTTGAAACCGGCTTTGAGGGCTTTTATGCGGCCAAAGTTGAAAAAGAAGGCGTCATCGCCATAAATGCCAGAAAATTATACGAGATTGTAAGGGATTTTCCCACCGAAGATATTTTCTTAAATGAAGTTGAAAATCACTGGATCGAAATTGGCAATAAAAATATTGAATATCATATCGTCGGTTTGAATCCGGACGATTTTCCGGAAATTCCCAAAATAGAGGCCATTGAATTTTTTGAAATTGAATCTGCGGATCTGAACAAAATGATTGAACGCGCCGTGGTCGTCAGCGGGTCCAGTGATGATAAACGCGCCCATATTACCGGCGTTTATGCCGAGCGCATCGAGGATGAAAAGATTAAATGTTTTCGGTTTGTTTCCACTGACGGCAGTCGCCTTTCAAAAGTGGACACTGTATTTGCAAAAGATGCCGTTTTACCTTCCGGGGACAATGTCATTGTTCCTAAAAAAGGCCTAATTGAAGTCAGCAAGTTTCTGGATACTGAAGGTCCGGTAAAAATTGGCATAAAAGACAACAATTTTATTGTTCAAAAGGATTCGGAAACCCTCATTATTCTGCTGTTGGAAGGCGATTTTCCCGAATACGGCGATATTATCGTCAAAAAAGGCGGCCATTCGATTCTGATGGAGCGTCAATCCTTTTTAATGATGCTCAAACGCATGTCTATTTTGAGTTCCGAAGACTATAAGGGCGTTATATTTAATTTTGAAAAGAATCAACTGCTGATTACCTCCACCAATCCTGATATCGGAGAATCAAAAGAAGATATGGCGTTAAATTACGACGGGGATTCGATTACCGTAATGTTTAATCCCAAATTTTTTATTGAGACCCTGAACGTGATTGATGAAGATAAGGTTATGTTGAATATAATTGATGAGGAAAAACCCTGTCTAATCGAAAGCGAAAAAGATAAAACCTATTTAAGTGTCATAATGCCGATGCGAATATGAAAAAAGATCCTAAAATAAATAATTATACCGAAGACGATATTAAAGTATTGGAAGGCCTGGAAGCGGTGCGCAAAAGGCCGGCGATGTACATTGGAAACGTGGATGTTGCCGGTTTGCATCATTTGGTTTACGAAGTTGTGGACAACAGTATTGACGAGGCCATGGCTGGCTATTGCAGCCAGATCAATGTTACCATTCATGATGACAATAGTGTCAGTGTGCTTGACAACGGCCGAGGAATACCGGTTGGTATTCACAAAAAAGAAAAAATACCGGCCGTTGAAGTCGTCATGACCAAACTGCATGCCGGCGGTAAATTTGACAATCATTCGTATAAAGTCTCAGGCGGGTTGCATGGTGTCGGCGTTTCGGTGGTCAATGCTCTGTCCAGTTTTTTGGAAGTCGAAATTTACACCGAGGGCAAGCGCTATTATCAGTCATACGAAAGAGGCAAAAAAACCTGTGAATTAACCCAAAAAGGAAAATCCCGCAAACAGGGCACGATGGTGCATTTTGTGCCGGACTCGGAAATTTTTGAAATCACAGAATTCAGTTATGATGTTCTGGTGCGCCGCTTAAAAGAACTCGCCTTTTTAAACAAAGAACTCAAAATCGTTATTGAAGATGAACGCAGCGACACGAAAGAAGAATTTTACCATAAAGGCGGTATCGTTGATTTTGTGAAGTATATCAATCGACGACACATACCCCTGCACAAAAAGCCGATTTTCATGGAAGGCACCAAAAACGATATTCAGATAGAAGTCGCCATCCAATATAATAATACCTATACGGAAAAGATTTTTTCATTTGCCAACAACATCAACACCACCGAAGGTGGATTTCATCTGATCGGGTTCAAGGCCGGTTTGACCCGTGCCATCAACCAATACACAAGCAATGGGAACTTGCCCAAGAATTTAAAGGTTAAAATTACCGGTGATGATGTTCGTGAAGGAATTACGGCCATTATCAGTGTGCGCATCACAGATCCGCAATTCGAAGGTCAGACCAAAACCAAACTGGGAAACAGTGAAGTCAAAGGAATTGTCGAATCCCTGATCAATGAAAAATTAAGTACCTTTTTTGAAGAAAATCCATCGGTTGCCAAAAAGATCATTGCCAAAGGGGTTGATGCAGCCCGTGCGCGTGATGCGGCTAAACGGGCGCGCGATCTGGCCCGCAGCAAGGGTGCCCTGGTGGATGCCACCTTACCCGGCAAACTGGCGGAATGTCAATCTTCAGATCCTGCAGAGCGGGAGCTGTTCATCGTCGAAGGGGATTCAGCCGGCGGATCTGCCAAACAGGCCCGGGATCGCAAATTTCAGGCCATCCTGCCGTTGAAGGGTAAAATTTTAAATGTAGAAAAAGCGCGTTTTGATAAAATTTTGCACAGCGAGGAAATAAAAAATATCATTACCGCTTTAGGGACCGGTGTAGG